>CAJKNS010000098.1 GCA_905201305.1 uncultured Eubacteriales bacterium | reverse complement strand
CTGTAATCGTTTTAAAAATAAAAATTTTTGTGAAAAGTAAAAATCCGCAATCTGCACAAAAAAACGGGCTGTGTTAGTGCATTGTGACGATTAGTTGCACTATATTGATATTTTGTTTTGGGGTTGCTTTACAATATGGTGGAAAAATGATATAATATTTGTATTATCGGGAGAATTTTAATGATTATTTTAACTTTATCCCGATTTTTGATATGACGATTTTGACAACTTAGCCAAAGGACGTAATATGAAATACATTGAATACCGAGAAAAACGTGAGCATGGCACAAGGGAATTTCCGTATGCCTGCTACAGAGTGACAGAGAATTATCCCCGTTATAATATGATACCGCACTGGCATAACGAGTGCGAGATCATCTATGTCAGAAGCGGATATTTCGAGCTTTTTCTTGACGGTCATACACACAGGATAGACGCAGGCTGCTGTTCGCTGATAATAGGCGGAAGTATGCACGGCGGTACGCCGAAGGACAATTGCAGATATGACTGTCTTGTGTTTGATATGGCGGCTTTGCTTAAATCAAGTCAGATATGCACATTGCATCTTCAGCCGATAATCAACCACGAAAGACGGTTTATTACCTTCTTTTCCGCCGACAGCGAGCCTGCAAAGGACGCAAAGGCGGTTATAGACGCAATGCTTGAAAAAGAGCCGGGATATGAATTTACCGTACCCGGACGGCTTTTGTGTATGCTCGGTCACATTGTGGCAAGGCAGGAGCATTATCAGAGCGGAGAAACAGCGGCGAGCGATATAAAGAAGGTACGCCGTTTCAAGAATGTTATAAGCTATATCGAGCAGAATTACCGTAAGAACATAACGCTTGAGGAGCTTGCGAATGAGTGCGGAATGAACAGAAATTATTTCTGCCGTGCGTTCAAGGAATATACGGGCAAGACACCTGTTGAATATCTCAATTATTTCCGTATCGAATCTGCCTGTGAGCTTATCGCAAGTACCGATGAGAAGCTGATAGATATTGCGATGAAGTGCGGATTCAACGATTACAGCTATTTTATAAAGGTGTTCAAGAGCATGAAGGGCGTAACACCGAGAGATTATTGCAGGAGAAGCTTCTGATCTATGATGTATATACTTATAGCGTTGCTTTCCGCATTCTTTGCGGCAAGCCGGCGCTTTTTGTTTTCTTCCGGATTCTGAAAGTAGTTTTATAGAAAGTCACAATATGCATCCTATATTTTATATCTTTTATACAAGGTAAATGGCATAGAATGCGCTATAATAAGAATTACAGAGGGACACAATCCATAAGATCCGATCCCCCAAAATCTCATGATTAAAGGAGAATTGCTATGGGCATTTATGCAGTCACCGGAGGCTCCAGCGGCATTGGCGCAAAAACCGTAGAATATCTGCGGGCGCAGGGTCATCTGGTCTATAATATTGACGTCAATCACGGAGACATCACCGCAAACCTTGCCACGGATGAGGGTCGGCAGGCAGTGATCGATCGGCTTCACGCCCTGTGCACCGAGGGCATGGACGGTCTGGTCTGCTGTGCCGGTGTTTCCAACTCCTGCGGCAAATTGAAGCTGATTATTTCCCTGAACTATTTTGGCACCATGCGGCTGGCAGAAGGTGTGTTCGATCTTCTGAAAATGCGCCGCGGCGCCTGCGTGGTCGTTGCTTCCAATACCATCTCCCAGGGCGCTGCCCGTATGGACGTGGTAAACCTCTTAAATAACCAGATGGATGAGCCCCGTGCGCTGGCTTTGATGGAGCGTTTGGACCCGCAGAAGGATGCACACGCCATGTATGTGGCAACCAAATACGCATTGGCACGCTGGATGCGCCGGGTATCCGCCCACTGGGCTTCTCAGGGTGTTCGAATCAACGCCATTGCACCAGGCAATGTGGAAACCGCCATGACCGCAAAACTCAGCCCCCATGAGCGCGTGGCTGTTATGGCGCTGCCCATTCCCACCCTGTACGGTGAGGACAAGCTGATGGACCCTGCGGATATCGCAAACTCCATTGTATTCCTGGTATCCCAGCAAGCCCACGGCATCAACGGCATCATTCTGTTCTGCGACGGCGGCACTGACGCTCTGCTGAACACCGAAAAGGTTTATTAAGGAGGGACAGATCATGATCGAGAAATACATTGACGCCATGCAGAAGGGCGACTACAAGGCGCTGGCTGCCTGCTTTGCCCCCAAATGCCGCTATTTTGATTACTGCCCCATTGGAGCAAACCACGACAACTATCACGTCTATGGCAGAGAAGCCATTGAGATGTTTTTCCATCACAAGTTCACCTTCCGTATCCTCTCCATTACCGATCCGGTGATCGAGAGCGAGACTTCCGCAAACTTCCTGGTCTGCTACTCCGGCAGCTACTTCTACGCCCGTGCCACCATCGAGTCTGCCACCGAGGATGGGCTGATTCAGGAGCTCACCGTTCGTCCCGCGTAACCTGGAATCATCCCCGGGAGCCCTGCGCCCTCGGGGATTTCCATTTTGCCTTTTTCGGTAAAAATTTTTCTAAAAATCCGAAAAAAGTGGTTGCAATTTCAAAGGAATTCTGATATTATATTAGCCGGTGCCCCAACAGGGCTATCTGCCATTATATACGGCGAGGAGGTGCAGCTAGATGGCTAAATGTGATTTTTGCGGCAAGGGCGTTACCTTCGGTATTAAGGTTTCCCACTCTCACAGACGTTCCAACAAGGCTTGGAAACCCAATGTGAAGCGTGTTAAGGCAATTGTCGATGGTACTCCGCGCCATGTATACGTCTGTACAAGGTGTCTCCGCTCCGGCAATGTGACCCGTGCAGTCTGATCTTGCAGGATTCGCATAAATCCACGGCTTTTCGCCGTGGATTTTTTTCTGTTCCTCTGCCGCATTTTCGGGTTTCTCTGTGCATTCCTGCACATCATATATATAATCCGTTATATATTGTGCATAAAACTCTGCCCACAGAACCTGCCCTTTTGGGTAGAAGTTCTATTGAAAATACACAAATGACCCGGTATAATAGGATTGTTTGAGCAGTAACTAGGGCATATATTTTGCCTACGAAAAATTTGGGGAATCCCCCGGAAAGAGGTTTGCCGAATGACTTACGAAGATTACAAAAAAATCTACGAATCCAAAAAAGGCACCGTCCAGGACGCTCTGGACCTCATCCAGTCCGGCGACGTAATCTGGTGCTCCAACAACTATAACGAGCCCCAGACTCTGTTTGGTCATCTGCATGAGATCGCCAACCGCGTTGACAACGTTATCGTTTACAAGAGCCGTATCGGTCGTTATCCCTTCATGATGACCCCCGGCATGAACGGTCACATCAACTGCCACAACTATTTCTATGGTCCCTCCTATCGTGAGGCACACAAGCTGCTGAACGCCAGCTTCATTCCCGTTGACCTGCCCAACTACTACCGCATGGTCAACCGTCATAAGCCCTGCAACATCTTCACCGCTCAGGTTTCTCCCATGACCGAGGACGGCAAGCTGTACGTCGGCATGAACCAGACCATCGAGTACTATGCCATTAAGGACGCCATCGAGCAGCACAAGAAGATCATCGTTGAGGTCAACCCCAACCTGACCTACATGAACGGCTCCGCTTATATTCCGATCGATGCCGTTACCCTGCTGTACGAGGTTGACACCCCCGAGTACTGCATCGGACCTGTTACCACCACCCCCGAAGAGGACAAGATCGGCGAAATGGTCGCATCCCTCATCGAAGACGGCGACACCATCCAGATGGGCATCGGCGGCATCCCTGATACCGTTGGCAAGCACCTGATGGACAAGCACGATCTGGGTCTGCACACCGAGCAGTTCACCTCTTCCATGGCTGAACTCATTGACGCAGGCGTTATCACCGGTGCTCGCAAGACTTACGATCAGGGCATGCATGTCGGCGTATTCGCAGACGGCACCCACGAGCTGTATCAGTACCTGCATAACAACCCCAAGTGCATCATGAAGCCCGGTCCCGAGGTTCTGAATCCCCATAACATTGCTCGCCAGGATCACATGGTTTCCATCAACACCCTGGTTGAGATCGACCTGACCGGTCAGGTTTGCGCTGAGTCCATCGGACCTGTGCAGTACTCCGGTTCCGGCGGCGGCTTCTGCTTCACGCTGGGCACCTACTTCGCTGAGCACGGCAAGGGTATTCTGTGCTTCCAGTCCCGCACCAAGAAGGGTCTGCCCAAGATCAAGGCTACCCTGACTCCCGGCGCAGTTGTGACCCATCAGCGTAACTACATCCAGTATGTTGTTACCGAGAACGGCATTGCCGATCTCCGTGGTACCACCGTCCGCGAGCGCGCAAAGATGCTCATCAACCTGGCTCATCCCGATGACCGTGAGGAGCTCACCCGCGCTGCCAAGGAGCTTTACTATTTCTAATCCCCGCCCTCTCTGCCCGGCACAGCTTTTGCTGTGTCGGGCTTTTTCTGTTTTTATCGGATCAATTCTCACAGCAAAGGCATGGAATTTCAGCGGATTCTTTTGCCGAATTATGTGGTTTTTTCCTTGCAGTGAGTAGCCGTTCGTATTATAATGGGAGCAGTTGCATATTGAAATAATTCTGTGCATAATAACCGCACTCGCAAGGAGGCAACGCCATGCGTTACATGAAGCCTGATTATTTCTGCCGCTTTTACTGTGCCGCAGAAAATTGTCCTACCCCCTGTGCCGCACCGGCAGATATGAGCTGGACCCGGACTCTGGGTGACACCTGTGAAACCGGCATCAGTATGTCCTGTCCGCAAGCCGCAGGGCTGATTCTGCTCCACGAAGCCCCCACCGTTTATCAGACGGATCGCGACAGCGCGCCGGCTAACCGTTTGACCGGCATCACCGCAGACCAGCTGTCCCTTATGCTGGACGCACGAAAAACCGCGGATATCATCATGCAAAACCGCGCGCTGCCCCTTCGCTCCAATGTGATGCTGCTGCTGATTTACGGCTATGAGTTTGAGCCCATGATTACCTCCGGCTCCCGGTACGCCTATGACGAAATGGACTGGGGCTTTACCGAGCAGCCCTACCGTCAGCTGTCCTATGCCCTCACCGCCCAGGGAAATTGGGAAATGAAGCGCAGCAACATGCTCCAGCTCCTGATCCAGCTCCATGAGCTGACCAAAGACGACGAGCTGCTGCAGGACCACCTAATTCGCACCATTTCTCTCATTGAGCCCCTAAGCGGCGAAGAATATCGAGCGCTGCGGGATTCCTTTGACCAATATATGAAGCCACGGGAATATCTCTTTGAAAACCTTATGGTCTACTATATCCATCGCTATTTTCTGTCCCATGCCCAGGAGAAAACGGTTTTGCCCGGCATTCAGTTCTCCATGGTCAGCTTTGCAGTGATTCGCGCCATGGCTGCCCGGCTCCACCGGGATACCGGCGTGCTTTCCGATCATGCCTTTGCGGCGCTGTGCCGCCACTATGCACGGTCCATTGAAGAAAACCCCAAGGTTCGCAGCGTTCTAAACCAGCGCTTTATCACCGATCCGCTCTACTCCCAGGACAGCCTCCAGCGGATGCTCTGGCAGTAACCCACCCGGACAAGCCCCACAAAAGAGAAAGGAAGAAAGCAACGACATGAACTATTGTAAGCGCATTTTGACCACGCTCTGCATGATTCTGCTGCTGGGTGCAGCCGTATATGCCGACGACAGTCAGAGCCTTACCGCCGAATGGTTCGGCGCCAACGCCAATCAGGCTGCGGTCCTTGGCATTGAGTCCATTACCCCAGAGGATCCCCAGGTAAGCGCTCTGCTGGATCAGTTTTTCTCTCTGAGAGAAGCGGATTTTGACGCACAGTCCGGCCTCGCCCTCTATTCCGGCGCAGAAAACGAGGCAGTTCTTGCCGCGCCTCAGCTCCGGTCCGCAGTCGGTCCCACCCATCAGGAGCTGATTGAGGCACTGGCAGACCGAATCGACGCCGACATTCTGGGCGCAACGGTAACCAGCTTTGTGGAGTCCATCACCGAAACAGAAACCGGCTACGAAGCCAAGGTCTATGAATGGACCTTCTTTGACTACGATGATCTCAGCGATGGCGTTGGTGGCTCCGATACCGCAGGCTTCGGCACAGAGCACATCATTACCTTCGGCTATGACGATGCAGGTCAGCTGCAAATTCTCTCTGACGACTACACCGAAAGCGACGTACTCACCGGCGAGCTTCCTCAGGAGGACCTTCAGGAGGCGGATCTCAGCGCCGATCAGAAGACCGTCAATTATTACGCCGATTACGATCCCGTAAAGGCAGCGGTTTATTCCAACAAATATGTCACCCATGAGGTTCTTCCGGATGGCCAGCCCTCCGATCCCTCGCACTACAATCCTGCTTATGAGCACTTTGCAGGTCGGGGCGGCGACTGCGCGAACTTCGTTTCTCAGTGCCTTTATGCCGGCGGCTTCCCGCAGACAAATGGCTGGTCCCCCTCCAGCGGCTACTGGGCATGGCGTACCTGTGCCAGCCAGATTCTCTATTTCAAAGCCTATGGCAATATGATCAACTACCCCACGGCGGATGACATTCGCCCCGGCAGACCCATCTATTTCAACGAATCCCCCAACATGAACGGCTTCTGGTACCATGTTGTCATTTGCGTTGGTCATAACAGTGCCGGTACTCCTGTCGTCAACGGACATACCTATGACCGGTACCGTGTGCCGTGGAATTATAGCAAGGAAACATTTATCGCTACGCTCCAGTTGACTTCCTACACCCTTCAGGACATGACCTTTGCCGAGGATCAGCTGGTATCCCTCAAGGCAACCACCGTGCCCCTTTACACCCACTATCAGGCAGCAAGCAGCACCGCAACGCTGAATCTGACTGCGCCCTATGACGTAATTACCACCTTTACGCTGAACAATACCCAGTGGGCAGCAATCAATTATAACGGTACCGTAATGTATGCGAAGGTTCAGAACGACGTATTGCTCAAGAGCCAGATTCAGGCGCCTACCATTTCTGTGCCCTCCTCCGTTACCACCAACGACCTACTGGCAGTCTCCGTTCAGCCTGATGCTGCCAGCATTCAAAGCTGGACCATTACCTTAACCGACGCTGCCGGAACCAAGCAAACCGATACCGGCAACACCGATGATGCCATCGCAGAGTTTGATTGTCAGGATATGAAGCCCGGCAAGCTGACCATTCAGTATTCTGCCAATGATGCGGTCCTCGGCGCTTTTCTCTCCCAGACAACCGTAACCCTGACCGAGGCAAAAACCGTTTCCGGCGATTGCGGCGAAAACGCAACCTGGTCACTGGATAAAACCTCCGGTCGGCTGATTCTTCACGGCTCCGGTGACGTTACTTCGGCGCCCTGGCTCCGCTTTGCCGGCAAGATCCGCTCTGTTATGGTGCTTCCTCAGATCACCGGTCTGCCGGACAACGCCTTTACCGGCTGCCCCATTACTACCGTATACGGTCAGCCCGCGTTCCTGGAGGAGCTTGCAAAGGAGCTTGGAGCTAAATATGTCCTAACACGCGAATTTATCGACCTGTTCCCGGATCAGTGGTACTATAAAGACGTTTATAGCGCTTATGACCGTGGTCTGTTCAACGGTCTTTCCACTGAGGTATTTGCGCCCAACGACTCCATGACCCGTGGCATGATGATTACCGTGCTGGGTCGTCTGGCTGGCGTTGACACGGAAGAATATCAGGATGTAGAAATTCCCTTTACCGATGTGGCTGCCAAGGTTTACTACGCCCCCTATATCGCATGGGCGTATACCACCGGTGTTACCACAGGCGCCTCCGCCACCACCTTTGAGCCGGAACGTCCGGTCACTCGTGAGCAGGCTGCCGCTTTCCTGGCACGGTATCTGAAGCATATCAAGGTTACCCTGCCTGACTGCGGCAACCCCACCGCTTCCTATGGCGATGCTGCAAAAATCGCAGACTATGCAGTTCCTTTTATTCAGGAAATGAGCCGCTGCGGCATCTTTAAGGGCGATACAGACGGCAACTTCCGTCCCAGAGATAAAATCACCCGCGCAGAGGCTGCAACCACGTTTCTTCGTCTTGCCACCGGACTGGAAGAGCTCAATAAGCCTGAGCCGGAACCCGATCCGGAGCCCTCTGTTTCTCCTTCTCCCAAGCCCGATCCGGAGCCTTCCGTTTCTCCCTCTCCCGAGCCCGATCCGGAGCCCTCC
>CAJKNS010000097.1 GCA_905201305.1 uncultured Eubacteriales bacterium | reverse complement strand
CCTGCCGCTGATTCTCCGGACCACGGAGGAAGCGCTGATGGCAGTGTCGGATTCCTACCGGGAGGGCAGCTTTGGACTGGGCGCAGGAAAGCTCCGGACCGTATTCCGGATTGTGCTTCCTTCTGCAATGCCCGGCGTATTGGCAGGTGTTATCCTTGCCATTGGACGCATTGTGGGCGAAAGTGCGGCGCTGATTTACACCTCCGGCTCCGGTACCGGCAACCTGTCGTTTATCAAAAATGGCGCATTCAGCCTGACTGCACCGCTGTTCCAGTCCACCAGAACCCTGTCAGTTCATATGTACGCCCTGATGAGCGAGGGACTTTATACCGATCAGGCGCATGCCACGGCAGTCATTTTGATGGTGCTGGTCATTGGACTCAACGCCCTATCCTCCTTCGCGGCAAAAAAACTCACAAAGCAGTAAGAGGAGAACATGTATGGATAAAATCACAGTTGAAAATCTGAATCTATATTACGGGGACTTTCATGCCCTGAAAAATATCAATCTGAAAATTCCTGCCAACAAAATCACCGCATTCATCGGTCCTTCCGGCTGCGGAAAATCCACGCTGATGAAATCCATCAACCGGATGAACGACCTGGTGGAGGGCTGCCGGATTACCGGTTCCATCCGTCTGGGAAACGAGGAGATTTACGGCGGTATGGACGTAAATCAGCTCCGGAAACGGGTTGGCATGGTGTTCCAGAAGGCAAATCCCTTCCCCATGAGCATTTTTGACAACATTGCCTACGGTCCCAGAACCCACGGCATTCACAATAAGCAGAAGCTGGAGGAAATCGTAGAAAACTCCCTTCGTTCCGCTGCCATTTGGGACGAGGTCAAGGATCAGCTGAAAAAAAGCGCGCTGGCGTTGTCCGGCGGTAAGCAGCAGCGGCTGTGTATTGCCCGGGCGCTGGCGGTGGAGCCGGAGGTGCTGCTGATGGATGAATCCACCTCGGCGCTGGACCCCATTTCCACAGGAAAAATTGAGGAGCTGTGCGTGGAGCTGAAAAAGGACTATACCATTATTATGGTCACCCATAATATGCAGCAGGCGGTCCGTGTGTCCGATGAGACGGCGTTTTTCCTGCTGGGCGAGGTCATTGAATACGGCGATACGGAAAAAATGTTCTCCGTGCCCACGGATAAGCGCACAGAGGATTACATCACCGGACGGTTTGGCTAAGGAGGGATACCATGAGAAAGACATTTGACCAGCAGCTGGAGCTGCTGAGCCAGGAGCTGACCCATATGGGCGCTCTGTGTGAAACTGCCATTGCATCGGCAACAGAGGCGCTGAAAAAGCGGGATGTTGATTTGGCGAAGCATGCCATTGCAGCAGACCAGGAGATCGACCAGCAGGAGCGGGAGATTGAGCGGCTGTGCCTGAAGCTGCTTCTTCAGCAGCAGCCGGTGGCGCGGGATCTTCGCCAGATTTCTTCGGCACTGAAAATGATCACCGATATGGAGCGCATTGGAGATCAGGCGGCGGATATCTCCGAGATCGTCACCTATATGTCGGAGGAAAACCTGATTCAGGAGTTGGACCGCATTGACGCCATGGCGAGAGCTGCGTCTCAGATGGTGACGCAAAGCGTGGACGCCTATGTGAAAAAGGATCTGGACCTGGCAAAGAAGGTTATTAGTGACGACGATGTGGTGGACCGGCTGCTTGAAGAAATCAAGGCAGAACTGATCCAAATGATTGCAGGGAACCCAAACTGCGGCGAGCAGGCGCTGGATTTCCTGATGATTGCCAAGTATCTCGAGCGCATTGGCGACCATGCCACCAACATTGCAGAGTGGGTGGAATTCTCCATTCTGGGACGGCATCCGGAGCAGGACGAAATCGAGGGCGTTGAGGACCGGCAGGAACCCAGCGAGCGATAAAACAATAGCTTTCAGGTACTGCTTCGGCAGTACCTATTTTCTATCTTGAACGCTTTTATACATTAAAAGGTTGACGCGACAAAGAAAAACTGCTATAGTTATCCCTGCCGACTCCATAGAGCGGCAAGGAGGATGTCGCGATGTTTGGCGTACTGGTCAATACGTTTACGGTAATATTGGGCAGCATCATTGGTCTGATCTGCAAAAAGGGAATTCCAGAACGGCTCAGTGACGGGGTAATGACGGGCATTGGACTTTGTACCATTGCCATTGGCGTCACGGGGCTGTCGTCAGGGGAGAATACGCTGGTGCTGATTTTGTCCATGGTCATTGGCGTGCTGCTGGGCACCCTGCTGGATTTGGATGGACGAGTCAACCGCGGCGTGGAAAAAGTTGCCGGGAAAACGGCGGGGGCAGGAAAGGCAGGGCAGATTTCCCAGGGCTTTATCACCGCCTGCCTGCTGTTTTGTATCGGTGCCATGACCATTGTGGGCTCCTTAAACGCGGGACTCAAGGGTGACAACGAAATGCTGCTGACCAAGTCCCTTCTGGACTTTATCTCGTCCATTATGCTGTCGGCAACGCTGGGCATCGGCGTGCTGTTTTCGGCGGCGTTTGTGCTGGTTTTTCAGGGTGGAATTGTGCTGCTGGCGCAGTTTTTAGCGCCGGTGCTGTCTGCCAGCGCCATTGCAGAGATGAGCTGTGCCGGGAGCCTGATGATTCTTGCGCTGGGACTCAACGTTATTGGTGTAACGAAAATCAAGGTGATTAGCTTTCTTCCGGCACTGGTGTTGGTGCCCTTTGTGGTGATGCTGTTTTCAGCAGCGGGGATCGGATAACAAAGAAAAGCGGAAATCCTGAGAAAATTGGATTTCCGCTTTTTTTCTATGTAAAAATACTGTAACATGGAGGAGAATTCTGCGTCCTTAGGGGTAGAGACGCAAGAAAAGGAGGCGGGAGGCATGGAAGATCATGATATTCTGGAGCTGTATTTCCTGAGAAATGAGCAGGCGCTTCAGGAGACAGAACGAAAATACGGAGCCTACTGCGGGACCATTGCCTATCGAATTCTCCAAAATCGAGAGGATTCCGAGGAAACGGTCAATGACACCTGGCTTTCTGCCTGGAATGCCATTCCGCCGCAAAAGCCGGGGTGCTTCCAGGGCTTTTTGGGGAAGATTACCCGGAATGGCGCCATTGACCGGTGGCGTAGGCGCAACGCAGAAAAGCGCAGCGGCGAAATGGTGCTGGCGCTGGAGGAACTGGGCGAATGTATTCCGTCAAGGGACAATGTGGAGCAGCAGGTGCAGGCGGCGGAGCTGAGCCGGGCGCTGGAGGCATTTCTGAAAACACTGCCCGTGGAACGGCGAAGAATGTTTCTGCTTCGATATTGGTACTTAATGCCCATGCGGGACATTGCCCAGCGGCTGGGCTGGACGGAGGGGCGCGTTCGGACCACGCTGCACCGTATTCGGCGGCAGCTGCTGACATATTTGCAGGAAAGGGGAATGCTGGATGAAGCCTGAAGATATTCTGGACGGATTGGGTCATATCAATGAGCAAATGGTGCTCGATGCCGAAAACTTAAAGAAAAGCCCCAGAAGGAGCCTCAAAATCGGCTCTATGGCGGCGTGCATTCTCTGCGGTGTGACGCTGCTGGGGTTGTGCGCGGCGAAGCTATGGAATCAGCAGGAGCAGCAGAGCCAGAAGCCGCCGGAGCCCACCCTTCCGCCGGTTACTTCTGTATTGCCTCAGGATTCGGCGGAGGAATCCAATGGGGAGGGAACCACGCCGGAGCTGCGGACGCTGAATCCGGAGGACAGTCTGGGGAGCGTATACGATTATCAGGTGGTTGCCCGGGCGGATGGCGTTTACTTTGTAGACCCGTATATTGGTCTGATGTCCATAGATCCGGAAACGAAAACCACAAAAACAATTCTGCCCAACGGACCATGCAGTCTTGCGGAATCCGATGGCAGCTTGTATTGCCTCAATCAGGCAAACGGGCAGGTTGCTTTGGTAGAAAACGGTGACGTGACCACGGTGGCGACGCTGGAGAATATGGGACCGGGCTACCCAATCCTGCAAGGGGTCAGTAACGGCTATGTATGCTGGCAGCAGGACTGGAATATCTATGCCACATCCATGGACGACGGCACAACAAGGAAGCTTACCGATGTGGAAAGTGGAATGATGGATCCCTGCGGCGTCTATCAGGGCAGCTTGTATGGCGTGGATCTGTCCCGTGGCACGCTGTGCCGGATTGACCTTGGCTCCGGAGAGACGGAAACCCTGTGGGAGGCGGCTTCAGATTGGCAGCAGGGAGACGCGGAGGGAGATCAGGTTCGTATAGATGCTTCGATCATCAGCGCCAATGCTGACATGGACGGTGATCGGCTGTATCTGGAGGCAGTGCAGACCGCAGACGATGTGCAGCAGTATGGCTACTTCTGCTATGAGCTGACCACCGGAGAACTGCGGGAGCTGACCACACTGGACGACAGCAATACAATGTTGAATATCCAGAATGGGAACCTGTATCTGCTCCACACGGAGATGCAGGAAAACGGCGATCAGGTTATGGAGCTGCTTTGCTATGACGGAGAAACCGGTGAACTGTCTGTGGTAATGGACCATGACCAGCTTGCGGAGATCAGCAACATTGGCAGCTGCAGTGTGGCAAGCGCGGCATCGGACGGACTATATTATATCCGGAACAGCGCTGTCCCGGACCCGCAGCCGCAGTTGGAGGGACTCTATTATTATGATTTTGCCGCCGGAACCGATATTCTGGTGTACCAGAGCAGCGGACTTTACGGCAGTCTTGTGGCGGAGCCGGATTTCTATTGGCAGCAGGGGGGTTCCAATGATGCAGGCGAATGGTATGAGAATTTCAATGTAGTGAAAGAATACTGCGACCTGACGTATACGGAAAACGGCGTCTACTATGTGGACCCCGCCAGCGGCGTGTATCGCTATATCCCGGAGGAAGAGCGGACCGAGCAGCTGGTCAGCGGGATTGCCTGCCGCATTCTCAATTGCGATGAGGGACTGTATGCAACCTGCTCTGACAGCGGCGAGGTCTATGAGATCAGGGACGGTACGGCGCAGCTGCTTTTGACCCTGGAAAAGGCGCAGCAGATTGCGGTAAAGCCCATTGCGGTGAAGAATGGAACGCTGTATTGGAACTATTATGTCACCGATCTTACCACCGGAGAGACGGAAACGGATGCCCTGTTCCGGCTGAAAAAATCCCAGCCGCAAATCCTGCACGACGGCAAGATCTATTGTCTGGGCGGAAACGGTGAAATCGGCTATGTGGACCTCACCGGCGGTACGGAGAGTTATGAGCCGCTGACCGGCGCGCTGGGCACAAAGGACGACCAGTGGGAAGTGAAGTTCTTTGACGACTGCATCATCGTCCTGCAAAGAGACGAAAACAGCTCCAAGTATCAGGTCTATCGAATCTCCTATGAGGATGGCAGCTCCAAGTGGCTGGGCACTGTCATGGGCTCCAGTGTGAACATTTTAAACCTGGAGGGGGATACCCTGTATTTGGAGCCCATGAATGACTCGACGCCCATTTGGGTTCTTGGAATCAATGTGAACACAGGGGAAACCGAAACTGTTATGAAGGGCGAAACGCTGCAGGACGCAGCGGAGGTGGAGCTTTGGCGGGAAACCTGCTATTATGTAAAGCGGAGCTATGATACGGGAGCTGTGACCGAATTTGGCACCTACGATCTGGAAACAGAAACGAACACCACATATACGTCCAGTGACGGCGTGGTCGCTGAGTAAGCAGTAAAGGAAAACAGCCTCGGAGAGCACCGGTATCGGTCCTCCGGGGCTTTTCCCTTGCGCTTCAAACCAATTCATGGTATGCTGGAACCGGAAGAAAAATGGAAAACCGGGGAAGGAGCGCCTATGAAACGGATTGGAATGCTGCTGGTATTATTTGCGGCTTTGCTGCTGCCCTGCGGCGCGGCGGAAAAGAAAACCTCCGGAAGCTGCGGCGTGAATATCAGCTGGCGACTGGAGGACGGCGTATTGACCATTTCCGGCACCGGGGAGATGCACAACTACATAGACCGTGCGCCTTGGTGGGACAGCCGGGATGAAATTACCGCGCTGGTGCTGGAGCCGGGGGTCACAAACCTTGGGGACAGGGCGATGCAGGCGTGCGAAAATCTACAGTGGGTTTCCATCGGCCCGGATGTGACGGTGCTTGGGAGATACGCCCTTAACGAATGTTCGGCGCTGCAGGAAATTACGATTCCGGATACGGTGACAAAGATCGATGGGCACTGCTTCCAGGACTGCACAGGATTGCGCAGTGTAAGGCTGCCGGAAGGGCTGACCGCAATTGCAGATTCCTGCTTTAAGGGATGCAGCATGTTGACGGAAATCTCGCTGCCGGAAAGCCTACAGACCATTGGGGAGGAAGCGTTTGCTGCCTCCGGACTGACAGAGGTGATACTGCCGGACACCGTTACCCAGGTAGGGCCCGATGCCTTTGGGGGAACCCCGGTGGTGCGTGCCCGGTTGTCCGCGGACTGCGAAAACTGGAAGGAGACATTTCAGGGTTGCGATCAGCTCGAGTCAGTGGAGATTCCCTATGGCGTCCAGCGATTGGATACGGTGTTTTCCGGATGCTCTGCGCTGGAAACAGTGGCGCTGCCGGAAAGCGTTGTAAGCATCTCCGGCTGCTTTTTGCAATGTACGTCCCTGCGGGAGGTAACGCTGCCGGAGAGCCTGGAATTTTTATGTGGCAATAATTTTGCCTGCTGCGAGAGCCTGACGGAACTTACTTTGCCGGAGGGCTTAAAGGAGCTGGGCAGCTGGGAATTTGCCGAAAGCGGAATCCAAAGCCTGCATCTGCCCGCATCCTTGGAGGAGGTTAGCGCGCGTACCTTCTTTTACACACAGCTCAGCGAGCTGACTGTCTCTGAGGACAACCCGTATTACTGGATGGACGGCAATTTTCTGATGCTGCGAAGGGATCAGGACATGGTTCTCTGCTATGCCCTGCGGACAGAGGAAACGGTGGAGGTGCCAAAGGGGACCACCATCATTGCCGATGGTGCCTTTCAGGGGCAGCCTAAGCTGCGGGAGGTGATTCTGCCGGAGGGACTGAGGATCATAGCATGGATGGCGTTTTATGATTGCCGGGCGCTGGAAACGGTTCAGTGGAACGATGATCTGGAGGAAATCGGCGACAGCGCGTTTTCGTCCAGCACCAGTCTCAAGGAAGCCATATTGCCGGAGAGCCTGAGAACGCTGGGAGGGGCGGCATTTGAAAACAGCGGCATAGAGACGGTTCGTTTGCCCGATGGGCTGACGTATATCAGCGACGCCTGCTTTTATAACTGCCAGCAGCTGAAAGCTGTGGAGCTGCCGGAGACGATGGAGACAATTGGAGGCGCGGCGTTTCTCTGCTGCACCGCATTGGAGGAGCTTACGCTGCCGGATTCCGTTCGCCGGATCAGCAACGATGCGTTTCACAAATGTACCAGCCTGAAATATATTTCTCTGCCGGAAGCCCTGCGGGAGCTGGATAAAACGGCGCTAAGTGAGTGCGATCAGCTGGAGGAGGTAAAATTCCAGGGCAGCGAGGTCCAGTGGCAGGCGCTGACGGAGGTTTGGGACGAGGAAAGTATCGAAGCGCTGCCGGTGGAATATGGCTATGTGCTGCCGAAGATCAGCGAAGTACCCGAGGACCTGTTCGACACAGAAAAAACAACCGGGCAGGAGCCGAAGGACCACGGTAAGCTGATCCTGCTGGGCGTGGTGCTGGGCGTGGCTGCCTGCGTGCTGGGGCTTGGCTGGTGTGTGGAAAAAGGCCGGAAACGTAGGGAACGCTAACAGGCAAAATTCGTGGATTAGTTTCAACAAACAGCAAAAAACACGGAATTTGGCGGAATTTCCAGTCAAAGAAACGTGAAAAAACGGTTGAATGGCGGAGTGCAGTGTGGTACAATACCTTAAGAAGCGCCTGCCCGGAGGGGGCAGGCTGTCCTGGGTGTTCCCGGGGCAAAGCAACAATCTATATAAGGGAGTTTAAGCAAATGGGCAAAATTTCTTTGTTTATAGATGGCACCGAAATCCAGGCCGAAGAGGGCATGAGCGTACTGGAAGCCTCTCTGGCCGCGGGCATCTATATCCCACATCTGTGTTCCCATCCCGATCTGCCTGCCACCGGCGGATGTAAGATGTGCGTGGTGGAGATCGACGGACAGGAGACACCTGTGTCCTCCTGCGTGACCGAAGTTCAGGAAGGTATGAAGGTACATACCAAGACCGAGCAGCTCTCCCAGCTGCGCAAAATCGCGCTGGAGCTCATCATGGCAGGTCATCCCCACGA
>CAJKNS010000096.1 GCA_905201305.1 uncultured Eubacteriales bacterium | reverse complement strand
GCAGCCAAGGGAAACGCACCTCATATGCTGGTGCTGTCCGCTACCCCCATTCCTCGGACGCTGGCGCTGATTCTCTATGGCGATCTGGACGTTTCGGTGATTGACGAGCTGCCACCCGGACGGCAGCCGGTGGAAACGTTTCTGGTAAGCTCCGGCTATCGGGCGCGGCTCAACGGTTTTATCCGAAAGCAGGTGGATGCAGGCCGGCAGGTGTATGTGGTCTGCCCTGCGGTGGAGGAAAATGCCGAAACCGGACTCACTTCCGCGGAAACCATGTTTGAAACGCTTTCCACCACCTTTCCGGATTTAAAGGTCGGACTGGTGCACGGCAAGCTCCGGTCCGACGCCAAGGAATACACCATGAGTGCATTTCTCCGGCATGAAATTGATATTCTGGTGGCAACCACGGTGATCGAGGTGGGTGTTGATGTCAGCAACGCCACGCTGATGGTCATTGAAAATGCCGATCGCTTTGGACTCAGCCAGCTTCATCAGCTCCGCGGACGCGTTGGGCGGGGCAGTGAGAAGTCCTACTGTATTCTGGTGTCCGACAACCGAAATCTCGATACCAGGAGGCGCCTGAAAGCCCTGTGCGCCACCAACGACGGGTTTGCCATCTCCCAGCAGGATCTGGATCTTCGCGGTCCCGGCGACTTCTTCGGCAGCCGTCAGAGCGGACTGCCCATGTTCCATATGGCGTCTCTAGCCGGAGACATGACCGTGCTCCAGCGGGCACAGGACGCGGCGAAATCCTATCTCACCTCTGCGCCAGACCCCATGGACTCCGGCAATCAGGCGCTCCTTGCCCGGGTGCATCAGCTCTTTGACGCGGCAGGTGACACGTTTAACTAGCCTTCCTCACATATTCCATTTCTCACACTTTTCCCTCCTTCTACATAGTCTAAGCAAGGAAGGACCGGCGCTGATGTTGCAGTGTCCCGTCCTGATTGCAATAGAAGGAGGGACTATTCTATGTGCGGAATTGCCGGTCAGATTTCGCCTCAGGGGCTGCCCCAGCGGGAGCCGGGGTTTTACGATCATATTCTATCCACCATGACCCGCCGGGGTCCGGATCAGGAGGGCAGCTTTTTTGATGCCGCCTGTGCCCTGCTCCACCGCCGCCTGTCGGTGATTGATCCCGACCATGGACGGCAGCCTATGACCATTGACGGCAAAACCATCGTCTACAACGGCGAATTATACAATGCCCCGGAGCTGCGACAGGAGCTCATCGGACTGGGAGAAACCTTTGACACCATGTCCGACACCGAGGTGCTTCTGCGCGCCTATCTCCGTTGGGGGGACAGCTGCCCCAAAAAGCTCAACGGCATTTTTGCCTTTGCGGTCTATGATCCCCATCGGCGGCGGCTGTTTCTTGCCCGGGATCAAGCCGCTGTTCTATGCCCAGCGAGGGGGCAGTCTGTTTTTTGCGTCCGAGCTGAAAAGCCTGCTCTGTTTCCCGGAAATCCTGCCCCTGGTGGATGCCAGAGGGCTGTATGACCTGCTGTTCCTGGGACCGGGACGGACGCCGGGCTATGGGGTATTCCGCGGAGTTTATGAGCTGGAGCCCGGCGCCTGTGGATATTTTGACGAAACGGGGCTCCATGTCAGCCGCTACTGGCAGCTCCATGACGCGTCCTGCACTGATACCTTTGAGAAAGCCAGCGAGAAGACCCGGTATCTTCTGGAGGATGCCATTCGGCGTCAGCTGGTGTCCGACGTGCCCATCGGAACATTTCTTTCCGGCGGACTGGATTCCTCCATCATTTCCTCGGTGGCGGCAAAGTATTTAGGCGCCATCGACACCTATTCCGTGGACTATCGGGACAATGCCCGCTATTTTAAGGCGACCCATTTTCAGCCCAACTCCGACAGCGATTATATCGGCTTGATGGAGGACTATCTGGGCGCCAACGGGCATCGGATCATTCTGGACACCGACGAGCTGGTCAGCGCGCTGTTTGAAGCAGCGGAAGCCCGGGATCTTCCCGGTATGGCGGATGTGGACAGCTCCATGCTGCTTCTGTGCCGCGCCACAAAGAAGACCTCCACGGTGATTCTGTCCGGAGAATGCGCAGACGAGATTTTCGGCGGCTACCCCTGGTATCGAGACCCGGAGATTCGCGCGGTGAACGGCTTTCCTTGGGCGCAGACCACCGACTATCGGGCGTCCTTTGTGTCGCCAGAGCTGCTTTGCTGGCTGGACCCCCATGAATTTGTGGATAACCGCTATCAGGAAACCCTGCGTCAGGCGGAAATTCTCCCGGGCACCGATCCCCTGGAACAGCGCATGAAGGAAATGATGGTGCTGAATCTCCGCTGGTTTATGCAGACGCTGCTGGACCGGAAGGACCGGATGAGCATGTGGTCCGGGCTTGAGGTGCGGGTGCCCTTCTGCGACAAGCGGATCGTAGAATATCTCTATACCTTGCCCTGGAGTTACAAGGACTATCAGGGACAGGAAAAGGGGCTCCTTCGCCATGCCTTCCGGGATATGCTGCCCAAAGAAATTGCCGCCCGGAAAAAAAGCCCCTATCCAAAGACCTGGAATCCCAGCTATATGAAGGCGGTTTCCGGGCTGCTGCGGCAGGAGCTGGAGGACACGCGCTCTCCCCTGCTCTCGTTCCTTCGAAAAGACGCGCTGCTGAACCTGTGTCAGGAAAACCGCAGCATCCCCTGGTATGGGCAGCTGATGACCACCCCCCAGACCATCGCCTACTTCCTCCAGCTCGCCCACTGGATGCGGGCAAGGCACGTGGAAGTGGTGTTCTGACCGTCTTCACAATCGTTATCGGCGCTTTCCGGTTGGGAGAGCGCCGATTTTTTCAGGGAAACTGCAACACTGACGGAAAAAACAGCGTTCCTATAGTAGCGCGCTGAACAAGGAACAGGCAGCAGCCATGGAGCAATTTATGGAATGCTGCCGAAAAAGGAGGGACAACCATGGAAGGGAACAGAGAATCGGACGCCCAGCTGCTCCGTCGGATGCAGTTGGGAGACGACAAGGCGCTGGGACTGCTGATGGAGCGATATGCCGGCTATGTCTATCGGGTCATTGCCAACGTGCTGCTCCAGTCCGGCACCGCATCGGACGCCGAGGAGCTGACCTCAGACACCTTTTATGCGGTCTGGAACCACGCCGGTTCCATTTCGTCCCGGAATCTGAAAGCATATCTGGCAGTCACCGCCCGAAACAAGGCAAAGAGCTTTCTTCGGAAGCAGCGGGAGCTGCCCATGGATTTGGACACCATGCCTCTGTCTGACGGAATCAGTCTGGAGGACCGTGCCATGGAGCAGGAGCTGAAGCTGCTGCTCTACAAAGCCATCGAAAAAATGCGCCCCCAGGACCGGGACATCTTTCTGAGATACTACTATTACATGCAGACCACCAGTCAAATTTCCCAGCTTTTGAACATCCCCCACAGCACGGTCAGGACGCGGCTGATGCGGGGACGAAAAACCCTGAAAAAGCTACTTACCAAGGAGGGATTATCATGAATCCACGGATTACCGACCTGCTGGACGACTATGTGGATACCTCCGTCCGGCTGTTTCCCCCGGAGCAGGTGCTTGGCGATACAAACTCCGGCAAAAAGAAATCCCCAACACCAAAGCCGGTCCATCATCGGATGAAAAAGCCGCTGGTCATTGCTGCGGCGCTGCTGCTTATGGTCACCGGAATTGCCGTTGCGGGCTTAAAGCTTTCCAATGTCGGCAGCACCGGAGCATCCCTGAATACCCCGCAGGATTCCGGCTGGAGCACAGAAAGCTCCATGGAGGAATCCACTCCGGCACAGGAGGACATTGTTCTGGACGACACCAACTCCGTGATCGTCACCAGCGAAGCCACCGGACTTTCCATGCGGGTGCCCACGGAATATCAGGACGGGCTGAAAACCGACAACAGCCTCGATCTTGAAGATTCCCTTGGCGGAACGTATCATTGGGACGGAGTATTTACGTTTTACGATACCAGCAACCAGGACGGCTATTACGGGATTGTTTTTAACATGGAAGCCTGGGAGCAATCCACTTTTGACTCTTATCTCAGCGATTCGTTTATTGGTTATACCTTTTCTCTGAACAGTGCGGTAGTTGGAACGGACGGAACTACCTACTACAGTATGCTCCAGTTTGGCAATCCGATCACCAACGAATTCCCGAACTTCAACGCCTCCAATCTGGACAGTGCAAAGTCCTATTATGAACGCCTGAAATATGCCATTCCCATGGTGAACAGCTTTATCGAGCTCAACGGACTGGACCCGGTGGAAACAGGCCTTAGCGGCTGGGATGACCTGTTTCGTCAGCGGATGCTGGAGCCCATGGAGGAGCTGATCGGGCAGTTGGAAAGCAAGGCTCCGCAGCAGGACACTCAGGAAACAGAGCAGACTGCAAACTACGCAGAGCTGGACCTGTCTCCGGCAGAGGACATTCATTCCGCTTTGCCCAGCGGCGACGCCAGTAGTGTGGATGCAGCCACAACCACCCTCACCAGCAGCACCGGGCTTTCCATCAATGTAATGTCCGAATGCATGGACGCCGGAGAATTTTACGTTGACGAAACCATTACGCTGGAAAATGGGCTCAGCTGCAATATCGACGTGGTATTTGCCGCCTTCGACCGGAGGAATTTGGACTCCGGCGGTTTCCTGTGGGCAATCATCGACGGTTCACCCGAAAGCATGTCGCTGGATTTGCCGAATGGGTACCAGTGGGATGTGATGGGGCAGCTGGACGGAGAAACCTATTCCATAATCATGCCCACGGCGGACAATCTGCAATTTGATGAAAGCAGCCTTACCGACGCAATGTCCTACAACAATCATGCTATCGCAACCGACTGGTGCCTGACGCAGATCACCGCCACCCTGACCACCTCCGCAGAGGACCCGGATTGGCTCACCGATTATTCGGTGCAGGTGATTGCGCCAGTGGCAAATCGTTATTCTGAGCTGGAGCAGGCACGTCAGGACAGCCTTGAGCCCAGCGATTCCAGCCTGAACCTTCCTGCCGCCCAGGACACCGACGGCGACGGTCTGCTCACCGCTGAGCTGAACATTTCCGTTGAAACGGAATACGGCACCGCCATTCTACAGAAATTCACCCTGGACCCGACTACCCTGGAGTTCAGCTGGTATACGGACCTCTCCAATCTGTCCGGGTCCTTTGCCGAGTACGGCAGTGATCTCTCCACCGCCATTAAGGAGCACGGGGATTTCAATGCGGAAGTTGCCAGTGTATTCAACGCCGTGCAGGAGGTTATACTGGACAGCATGCTGGTCTATCCGGACAAATCCCATGTTTGTCTGGTCACCGGCGAGCGGAATGACTTCGGAATCCAGAGCATCCGTTCCTATGACACCCTTGGCGATCTCACCCAATATCCCACCAGCGCCGAAAACCCCAGCTGTCTGGAAATCGGCAGCGTGACCTATTCCTTGCGCTAATTTTGACATATAAAACCGCCTCGGTACGTTTTTCGTCGTACCGAGGCGGTTATTTTCATTCACTTAACAGCTTTTCATACAGCCGGATATAATCCTTTGCCGGCTGGTTCCAGGAGAAGTCCTGATTCATGCAGCGCTTCTCTAAGTCCTCCCAGGTCTCGCCGTCCTGATAGACCGCCAGCGCTTCCCGCAGCGCCCCACGGAGGGCATCGGGGGTATAGTCCTCGAACACAAAGCCCCAGCCGTCGGGATGCTCGCTGTCATAGGGCTTTACGGTATCCTTCAGACCGCCGGTTGCCCGAACCAACGGCACCGCACCGTAGCGCATTGCCTGGAGCTGTGCCGTTCCGCAGGGCTCGATCAGCGAGGGCATCAGGAACAGGTCAATGCTGGACAGCACCTCCGCCGCAGAGGCTTCGGAATAGGAGATCACTGCCACCTGCTCCGGGAACCGCTCCTCCAGCTGCTGGAGTGCCTGCTTCACGTCCCGCTTGCCGTTGCCGCAGATTACAACCTCTACGCCCTGCTCCAGGAACTCCGGCAAAACCTCCACCAGCAGCTCAAAGCCCTTTCGGGGCAGCAAGCGGCTGACACAGCCCAGCACGGGAACATCCTCCTGCACCCGCAGGCTCATATTCTCCTGCATCCAGAGCTTATTGAACACCCGCTCGTCCACGCTGTCCACCGTATAAGGGCGATGGACATGGGGGCAGTCAAAGGGATTGATTCCGTCGTGGATGCCGTTGCGAATGCCCACAATCTCATGGGCGGCAATCACCTGAGACAGCTGTCCCGAAGCATCCGGCGCCCCCAGCTCTTTTGCATAGGAGGGACTGACCGTGGTCACGCAGTCGGCAATTTCAATGGCGCCCTTCATGAGGTTCACTTCGCCGTCCAGCTCCAGAATTCCCTGAGAGAACAGCACGCCGGACAATCCGAACACATCTGTCAGGGTCTGATAGCTGAAATCCCCCTGATATTCCACATTGTGAATGGTAAACACCGTGCGAATGGGACGCAGAGCAGGATTTTTCAGGCGCTTGTCCCGGAGATAAAACAGTACCAGCGCCGTCTGCCAGTCGTTGCAGTGGACAATGTCCGGCATCCAGTCCAAATATCGGATGGACTCACACACCGCCTTGCTGAAAAACGCAAATCGCGCACCATCGTCATGACAGCCATAGAGCTTGCCGCGCATAAAATACACGTCGTTCTCCACGAAATAATAGGTCACACCCCGGAGCTCCAGCCGATACAGTCCGCAATACAGGGGCTGGATGGCAACGTCCAGCGTAAAATTGGTCATCAGCTCCATCTGGTCCCGGTACTTCTGGGGGATGGTATCGTAAAGGGGCATCATCACCCGGATATCCTGTCCCATCGTTCTCACGGTCTGCGGAAACGCATAGGCAACGTCGCCCAGTCCTCCGTCCTTGGCGAAGGGAAACGCTTCGCTGACTGCATAGAGAATGTTCATATTTCACCTCAAACTGCCGTTTTTCGGCATTTAATACTGATATTCACGGAAAAAGAACCCACAGACTGCATATTGGTCTGTGGGTTCCTGCAAAATTACTCCGCAGAGATCAGATAATAGTATACAGGCTGTCCGCCGGAGAGCAAAGTGACCTCCGCCTCCGGGCAGGTTGCACGGAAGATTTCCTCCGCTGCCTGTGCATCCTCTTCGGTGATATCCGCGCCGTAGAAGATGGTGATAAATTCGCTCTCCAGCTCCTTGGCTTTATCCGCCAAAGACTGAAGCAGCGCCTTGATGTCCCGCTGGGTGCCGAACAATGCGCCGCCGCACAGTGCCAGATAGTCGCCCTCATTGATGGCATAGCCGTCAAAATCGGAATTCCGGGCGGCATAGGTCACCTGCATGGTGGTCACATGGGAGATTGCCTCGGTGATGACCTCCACATTTTCCTCCACGGATGCGGAGGGATCGAGATTCAGCATGGCGGTAATGCCCTGGGGAACCGTTGCCGTGGGGATCACCACCACCTGCTTCTCGCTGAGGGGCTCGCCCTGCTGCGCCGCCATAAAGATGTTCTTATTGTTGGGCAGCACCAGCACCACCTCAGAGGGAGTTGCATCTATCATCTTCAGGATGTCTTCGGTGGAGGGGTTCATGGTCTGACCGCCGGAAACGATCTGATCCACGCCCAAATCCCGGAACATGGCTGCAATTCCATCGCCTGCGCAGACGGAGACTACGCCGTATTTCTTCTCGGGCTCGGCAATGACCCGACCCTTGGCGGGAGCTTCGCCGCGCTCCTGGGCTTCCAGCTCCTCCTCGATTGCTTCGAGATCGTCGGTGCTCATTGCCTTTTTGCCGGCTGCAATGTCCTCGCACTGGGTGCGCATGTTTTCGATCTTCGCCAGCTCCAGAACGCCGTGCTTGGCGGCTTCGGTGAGTGCCTGACCAGGAATATCGGTGTGGACATGGACCTTAAAGATCTCGTCGTCCTCGCCAATGACCAGACTGTCGCCGATGCTGTTTAAATACTCGGCATATGCCTGAAGGTCGCAGTTTTCGCCCTTGCGGACAATGAACACAGTATCGTAGGTAAAGGTGAAGTTGGACATGTCCACCGCCACCGGAGCTTCCTCCGCTGCGGCGTCATCCTCCCCTGCCTCGATGGGATTTCCCAGCATGGCAGACTTCATTGCCTCGAGAATCAAAACAAAGCCCATGCCGCCTGCGTCCACAACTCCAGCCTTTTTCAGTACGGGGTTCTGGTTGACGGTTTCCTCCAGAGCTGCCTTTGCGCTGACAATGGCAACGTCCAGAATGGGTTCAATGTTATGGGTTTCGGCACAA
>CAJKNS010000095.1 GCA_905201305.1 uncultured Eubacteriales bacterium | reverse complement strand
TCCCCCGCCCATGGGACCCACAAAGCCCGGTACTGCGCAGGAACTGAAGGACTTTGGCGATGCCAAGAATCCTGAGTCGGTAGCGCTTTGCTATACACTGGGTCTGGTGGAGCCGGAGAATCAGGGGGAGGATTTCTTCCTGAAGCCTCAGGCGCCTGCATCCGAGGAAGCACGCAAGACCATGGCAGAAAAGGCTGCTGCCCTTGGCGGCAAGAAGACGGAGTTTGTTCCTGCCGGTCCGACGCTGGACGAAGCCTGCGCACAGGTAGCCCAGGCACTGCTGAAGGGCGAAAACGGCATGCCCACGCTGAAGCTGGTGGACAAGACCCAGGAGCTTTCCACCCTGACCATTGGGGAAGACGAGATCTACATGGCAGTTCCCGGCAAGGAGCTTACCATGACCGTCTCCGGTGTGGGCACCAACATGAAGCCCGGCACCTATGAGAATGTCACCCTGACCGTAACCGATTCCTATCTCAAAACCACCGGCGGACCCGGCGGCGTCCATACCCATCACTTCCGCACGGCACTGTTTGTAAAGGACGGCAAGATCGTGGAGGACAAGTCGGTAAAGGCAGCCATTCTTGGCGGTACTGTATCCGGCGAAAAGGCAGAGAACCTGAAAATCGACAACCATGAGCACCTGTTCAACGGTGTGATGGTAACCGGCGGCAAGTATGAGATCGACGGCGCTGACCTCACATTCGTGGGCAACGGCGGCAACGATTTCCAGGGCTATGGTGCCGGTATTATGACCACCGGCGACGCTGACGTTGTGGTGAAGGATGCCCGCATTCACGTGGAGGGTGCCATCCGTTCCGCAGTTTGGTGCGGCGGTGAGAGCCACCTGAAGGTGGAGGATTCCGTCATCGATTCCAAGGATGCCGATCCCTTTGATAATGATTTCCGCAGCCTGTCTGTTCCCATGATGAAGTGCGTTCCCTTTGCACTGGGTCTGGATGGCAACTGCCGCGCCACCAACGTGCTGGAGGCAGGTCAGGTTAGCTATGAAAACAGCATTGTGGTGGCGGAGAAGTGGGCGCCCCTGTCCACCGATTCCGGCTATCCTCCCACATCTCTGACCGTAAAGAACGTCCTTGCTGGCGTTGGCTCTCTGGAAGAGGCAGTGCCCGGCAAGGAGTACACTGCCACCAAGACCGTGGCAGGGAAGACCTGGGGCTACACCATGGGCGGCAGCGGCTATGTGGCGTATGGCGACGGCGGCGTGACCAACCTGTTTGAGGATTGCCAGTTCTATTCTCCTGACTACATTCTGATCTGCACCGGCGTCAAGCCCATGACCTTTAAGAACGTTACGGCGAAGGCGGGCAGAGCAGGCTTCATGTGGCATCAGGCGCAGGGCGGCAACCTCACCGTAGAAGGTGGCTCCTATGACTTTGACAAGTGCGGCTTCCAGATCAAGTCCGGCGCTTATGTTCATATTGACGTAAAGGATGCCGAGATCAAGCTGGGCGAAAACGGCGTGCTGATTCAGCAGCTGGAGAGTGACGATGCAGGCGGCATTGTGACCCGGAAGTATGTGGTGCCCATGCAGGAGGACGATTGGTCCACCGTAGCACCGGCAGAGCGGGAGATCCCCGATTCCACCGCAGTATTTACCGGCGAAACCCTGACCGGTGATATCTACAACTCCGTCTATGGCGCAAAGCACGGTCTGAGTGTGACTCTGAAGCATTCCACCCTGACCGGTGTGGTATCCTCTTCCCATGCCAACCACCTGAAGGCAGACGGCACCGTCGCCCCCGGCGGCACAGTCTTTGAGCAGGACAACCATTGGGACGCAAAGACCACTGCGGACTATCATGTGGTAGACGACAAGGCATATCTCTATGCCGGTCGTCTGAAGAACACTGCGGCTCCTGCGGTAAATAACCCCGTCTCCCTGACGCTGGAGGACGGCGCAGTTTGGAACGTTACCGGCACCAGCTACTTAAAGAGCCTGACCATCAGCCAGGACTCCAAGGTCTGCGGCACCATTACCGTAGATGGCAGGGCGGTTTCCGGCGCCGGCACCTATACCGGTGATATCGTCGTCAATCCCTGACCGAACGAAGGAAACGAAGCCCCCTCCCCAATTGGAGGGGGCTTCTATCTCCTCAGAAAGGAGCAGAAAGCATGATTCGTCATATTTCCATGTTTCAAATGGAGGCTCAGCCTGCCAACGGGAAAACCGCAGCGGAGAATACCCAGGCGCTGGTGGAGTTTTTAAACGCACTTCCGGCACAGGAGCCCAGCATTGTGGGAAATCGGGTGGCAACCTATGTGGGACAGCAGCCGGAGCTGCCGGAGGAAGCCCCGGTGATGTTTACCCAGGTGGTGCAGATGATCGACTTTGCAAAACCGGAGGATGCAGCGGCATATCCTGCGTCCCAGGCACACCAGTCCCTAATGGCATTTTCCCAGGGCATGGTGAAGAAGGTCAGCGCCATTGATTTTGAAATCTGAGAGAATCCTTGAAAAGCCCCTGCGCAGTCGGTTGTTCCGCTGCACAGGGGCAATTTGCGTTATTGTAGATCAGCTCAGATAGGCTTATGCACTTCTTATTTCCGCAGGATGGGTGCGCCCAGTGTCCCGTTTACAATGGTTCCATGGTCGCAGGCAATTTCGCCGCCCAAAAGCACATAGTCGATGCCCACGGGAGGAAGATCCGGCTGCTGGAAGGTAGCTCGGTCTTCGATGGTGTCCGGGTCAAAGATGACAAGATCTGCATCGCAGCCCGGGGCAATGCTGCCCTTCTGGACCAGTCCAAGCCGCTGGGCAGGCATGGACGTCATTTTTTCAATGGCATCGTAGAGTCCCAGAGTTCCGGTCCTTACATATTGGGCAATGAGACGAGGGAACGTACCGGCAGCCCGGGGGTGCCCCTCATGCGCTTCCATCAGACCGTCGCTGCACAGCATCACGGCAGGGTGTGCCATTGCCATGCGGACGTCCTCCGGCTGCATCACATAGCCCACGGTGATGGTTTCCGGATGCTCCTTCCGCAGCTCGTCAAATATCTCCTTGGTGCACCGCTGACCGTCGTATGTTCCGCCGCAGATGCCAATGGCACTGTAATCGCAGTGATACCGCTCCAGAAATCCGGGATCATAGGTGGTTTCGCCGATGCGGGTGGAAAAGGCATCGTAGGGATAGCAGTCCGCCATAACGTCAAGACCCTTTGCCCGGGCAGCATCCAGAATGGAGAGCACCTGCGCCATCTGCCCGTAGCCGCCCATGGAGCCAAGGTGGCTCACCTGCATTTTCAGACCGTATTTCCAGCCGGGCTCCAGAAACTCCGTAATGGAGTCAAAGATATAGTCGGCGTCATCCCGGACATGGGCTGCCACCAGCAGATGCTCTTTCTGGCACAGCTGTGCCGTTTCCAGCAGCTCCTCCCGGGTGGTGCCGGGATAGTAGCGAATACCATAGGAGATGCCAAAGCAGCCGTCCTCCAGCCAGGTTTTCAGAATATCCGTGACCCGGTGAATCTGCTCCGGCGAAAGGGACTGGTAGCGGTCCGAGAAGCCTGCTGCCTCCCGCGCTGCACCGTGACCTGCCAGCAGCGCCAGAGAGATGGGCAGACGACCGGCTACCCGTTGGAGATACTCCTTGGGGGGCAAAATATTTTCGCCGCAGTTGCCGCCCAGCGCCGTGGTAACGCCCATCCGCAGCATGCAGCCCAGAATGGAGCCCTCAATATCGGAAAGATCCCCCAATGGCGCTTCGTGCATGTGAATGTCCAGAAAGCCCGGGCATACCACCCGGTTTTCGGCATGAAGAATGCGGGCATCGGGAGCCGGGGCGTCATTGGTCAGGGCGACCACCTTGCCGCCCTCCAGCACCACGTTTAATTTGCTGTCAATATGGGTCCGGGGGTCCATGACTCTGCCCCCGGTGATCCAGGTTTTCATATTATTCCATCTCCAGAATTGTGCTTTCCCGCAGCAGGGCATATGCCTTGGAGCTGGTGATTTCCGCTTTAATCTGCTCCTCTGCCCCGTCACCGGCATAGACCTTCAGCCGGGGCTTGTCGATGCCGTACTGCTGCGCCATGGCGTCCCAGTGTGCCTCTACCTCTTCTGCGGTGGCTTCCAGCTGCTCTGCCTCGGCAATGGCGGTGAGCACCAGCCGCAGCATAATCCGGCGCTTGGCAAGGGGCTCCATTTCCGCAGCCATCTGATCGACGGTTTTGCCACTCTGACGGGTAAAGGCGGTTAAATCGCTGCCCTTTGCGCTGAGCTCTGCGGCAAACTGCTGCATGCAGATGTTGACCTCGCTTTTGAGCATGGCGTCGGGAATTTCTGCATGGGCTTCGTCCAGAATTTTTCCCAGCACATAGTCCTCAATCTGGAGGTCCGCCTGGTTCTTTTTCTGCTGCTCCGCCTGCTGCACTGCCTGCTGCTTCTGCTCCTCGGTAAGGGGCGCCTGCTCGGGATGCTGGAGTCCCTTGATGGTGACGCGGAACACCGTGGGCTTTCCGGCAAGGTTCTCTGCCTGATAGTTTTCCGGGAACGTGACATTGACTGCCACATGATCGCCGATGGAAGCGCCTACCAGCTGCTCCTCAAAGCCGGGAATAAAGGTGCCGGAGCCCAGAGGGAGGGGATAGTCGGTGCCTGCGCCGCCGTCGAAGGGAACGCCGTCGAGATAGCCGGTAAAATCAATCACAGCAATGTCGCCCAGCTGAGCGGGACGGTCTACGCTTTTGTGCACGGTGTTCTGCGCCTGGGCAGCATCGATGGCTGCCTGCTTTTCTGCCTCTGTGAGCTCGATGCTGGGGCATCTGACATGAATGCCCTTGTACTGTCCCAGCTTGATCTCGGGACGCAGGGCAAACTCCATCTGGAATTCCAGTCCATCCGTTTCGTTTGCCTGAAGCACGGAAATCACCGGCTCGGAAGCAACGGTCAGACCGGTTTCTGCAATTGCCTGGGCATAGTGCTCGGAAAACACGTCCTGCACTGCCTGCCGCAGCAAATTCTGGGCAGCGGGATCGGTGACAAGGTTGGCGCGGGGAACCTGAAAGTCCGTGTGGGTTTTGGTATACTCTGCATAGACCTTGTCCAGCGCCTTGCTCAGTACATCACCGGGAAAGGTGACCTGGACCTTGGCAGAGCCTTTTTCCTGAGATAAAATGGTTACCTGCATGTGAATTTCTCCTTTTTGCATGATATTTTAGTATCCTTGGGTTCGGTTTACTACGTTTTGAAGGGGCTGACCCTGGACATAGCGGGTGAAATTCCGCCGGAAAATCTCAAAAATCTTCTGAGTATTCTGGGGGTCCAGGTCTGAGCCGGAGATATGAGGGGTGATAAAGACGTTTTCCATATCCCACAGGGGGCAATCCGGGGGCATGGGCTCTTCCTCCGCCACGTCCAGCATGGCGCCGCCGAGATGCCCGGAACGGAGGGCTTCGATTAGATCCTGCTGGCAGACGGTTTTGCCGCGACCAACGTTCAGGAAAATCGCGCCGGGCTTCATTGCTGCGAAAAAGCTGCGGTCCAAAATTCCCTGGGTTTCTTTGGTGAGAGGCAGACAGGCGGCACCCCCATCGGCATCCCGCCCTGCTTCCAGCCGCTGGGGCATGGGATAAACCTGACGGAAATTCGGCGCCGGTTTTCCGCTGCGGCTGATTCCGATGGTCTCTGCACCTATGACAGAGCAGTAGCCTGCAAAGGTGCTGCCCAGGTTTCCGGTGCCCAGAATTGCCACCTGGCTGCCGCCTAAAAACCGAAGGTTGCCGGCACGGTGCCACACATGCTGCCGCTGCTGGTGGAGATATTCCGGCATCCGGCGCAGCAGCATCAGCGTGCCCATGACCAGCTGCTCGGCAATGGCAGCGCCAAAAGCGCCGGAGGAGTTGGTCAGCACAAAATCATGACCGTCGTATAGCCCCTCATCGGCATATTTATCGGCGCCCGCAGAGGGAAGATGCAGCCAGCGCAGGTGATGCGCGCCCTTCAGCAGCCCCCGAGGGAAGTAGCCCACCAGAATTTCGCAGTCCTCCAGCACATCGGCGGGATAGTGGACGGATGCATCCATGTTTTTCAGGGTAAAGCCGTGTTCTTTTGCAAGCACCTGAATTTCTGCCAATTGATCGGGAGAAAAGGGCGTGCCCATGATTGCCATAACGCGCACGGAAATCCCTCCTTTTTGCATACTTTGCACCACGAAGGCGCACAATATGGTTACTATACCAAATTTTTGCCCCGGGCACAATGATTCTGTTTGAAAAACACAAAAAACTACGGTATTCTTACGGCATCTGAGGCAGGGAGGCGATCAACATGCAGCAGCCGTCGGAGCATGAAATCCTTTTGACCAGGGCGCTGGACCTGGGGGAACAGATGCTGCGCCGAGGCGCCGAGGTGGGCAGAGTGGAGGACACCCTGACCCGCATTCTCCGGTCCCAGGGCGCGGTTCGCGTGGATGTGTTTACCATTACCTCCAGTATGGTGGTGACGGCGCAGTGGACGGATGGACCGGTGACCCAAACCCGCCGCATTTCCGGCATCCATTATGATATGACCGCTTTGACCCGTCTCAATGCGCTGAGCCGGGAAATTTGCGCCGGGGCATGCAGCATAGAAACCATGGGGCAGCGTCTGGAGGAAATTGCCCGGGGGAAAACCTACGGCTTCCCCTTTACGGTTCTGATTTATGGCTTTACCAGCCTGGTGTTTTCTCTGTTTTTCGGCGGAAGCTGGCTGGATGCGGTGATATCCGGCGTCATTGGACTGCTGATTCGGCTGCTGCTCCAGATGATGGAACGGCTTCAGGTGCCGGGGCTTGCATCCGTCCTGTTCTGCGCGATTTTTGGCGGATTTGCAGCCCATGGACTTGCCTATTTGGGCGTGCCCTGTGCGCCGGACAAGGTTGCCATCGGCGATATTATGCTGCTGGTGCCGGGCATTGCCATGACCAATGCCATTCGGGATATGTTCACCGGCGATACCATTTCGGGACTGTTGCGGTTCTGTGAATCTCTGCTGCTGAGTCTGGCACTGGCTTGGGGCTTTGCGCTCCCATCGGCGCTGTTTCTGTAAGGAGGACGGGATATGGAAACGAATCTCTTGCAGCTGATTACAGCTGCCTTAGGCTCTCTGGGTTTTTCGCTTATTTTTAATGTCCGGGGGAAACCGCTTTTGTGGGGCGCGCTGGGCGGACTGCTTGCCTGGGGAAGCTATCTGCTTTTTAAGGAACAGGGAGCCTCGGATGTGGCGGGCTATCTGCTCTCCAGCATGCTGATTACGATTTATGCGGAGATTTGCGCCAGACGGTTCCGTGCGCCTGCAACGGTATTTTTGATGTCCTCGGCAATTCCGCTGATTCCCGGGGGCAGCCTGTACCATACCATGGTTTGTGCGGTCAAAATGCAGGGCATGGAGTTTTTGCGGGTGGGAACCTACACTATGCTCCTGGCTGGGGCAATTTCCGCAGGGATTATTCTGGTGTCCACGGTAATGCATGCCTATTATGCGGCTCGGGGCAGGGGACCGGGACAGCCGTAACGAATCAATCGAATAAAACAGTCTCAGGCGCTGCTGCGGGGGTTCGCGGCAGCGCCTGAGTGGTTATGGATTATAGTCAGAACGAGAAGGGATTACTTATCGTTCTTTGAAGCACGCTTTTTGAGGACCACAGCAACCACGGCAATGACTGCGATGACGGCAATCACGATGCCTGCAATGGCGCCGCCGGACAGACCGCCGGATGCTTCCTCAGGCTCGGGAGTTACCTCGGGCGTGGGCTCGGGGGTGGGAGTGGTTTCAGGAACGGATACTTCCTCAACCACACTCTCCACGACGGATTCCTCTTCGGGCTCCTCGGGAATTTCAGGCCACTGATCTACGCCGGGGCCTTCCAGCGTGACATTGCCATAGGTTCCGGCAACCACAGTGGAGGTGGAGTCGAAGGTGATGGTCACAGGCTCGTCGGCGGTGATGTTCTCCACATTGTAGATTTCCAGATTGGAAACTTTGGTGTCGGCGGTGACCTTCCAGCTGGACTTATAGTCGAAGCTCAGATTGCAGACGCCGGTGATTTCCTCGGTATCGCCGTAGAGCACGGTGCCCTCCCACTGGGAGTTCTCAAAGTTGATGGTAGCGGAGTTTGCGCCGGTGCCGATGTCGGGGCTGCCGGTGGACTGAGAGTAAGCGCCCAGGAAGAAGTCGCCGCTGAGCTCCGTGGTATCATCGGTCTTGCCGGTGAGATCCCAGGGGGTCTGATCGTTTTCGTCCTTGAAGTTGACGGTAGCGGAGCCTGCGCCCTCAACAGACAGCAGCAGGTTGTCGGCGGGGG
>CAJKNS010000094.1 GCA_905201305.1 uncultured Eubacteriales bacterium | reverse complement strand
TACAGCCGGTGTAGGAATGACGATGATAATGAGCGAACATCAGAGCAAGGTAGCCAGCGTAACGGCAAACACCATCGTTCTCCAGACCGTTCATGAACACACGGGAGTTGGGAACGAATACGTTGTCGAAGATGGTCAGGGACTCTACGTCGCCGATCTGAGCGAAGGGAGCAGCCAGACGGGTTCTCTTGTGATGCTGACCGGGCAGAGCCATGAGCTTAATGCCTTCCCAGTCTGCGGGCAGAGCGAAAGCAACAGCGTACTCAGCGTCCTCGGAATCCATGAACTTGGTGGGGTTGACAATGATCTCGTCAACGTAAGGAGCGTTGGAGTTGCAGATCTTAGCGCCGCGGACAATGATGCCCTTGGTGGGGGTGCCGTCGATGTCTACGCCGTCAACGTCGGTAGCAACCACATGGACGAACTGGTCGGGATCGGGCTGCATATGGGCTCTCTTGTACTTGGGGTTACGGGAACCCTTTACGTCGGTCTGTGCGCAGTTGCAGACAAGGTCATTCTCCTGGCAGTACTTGATGTACTTCTGCAGTCTTGCATGATACTCAGTACCACATGCCTCGTCGCAGTCGTAGGTAACGGAGAACAGAGCGTTCAGAGCGTCGGTGCCCATGCAACGCTGCATGCAGCCGCCAACACGATGACAGATCAGACGGGTCATGAGCTGCTTCTTCAGCAGGTCATCCACGGACTGGTTGATGTGGGTGCAACGGTTGTGAACGGAACCGTCGGGATCCTTTACCACACAGACATCTGCGTAATCGGGATCGTTTGCGGTGTCGTAGCACTGCTTCATAACATAGGTGCCGCCGACAATCCAGTCAGCCAGATCGCGCTCAGCGCCGGTCTTGCCGTTGGAACGGTCGATCTTCTTGCCGTTGAGGTAGACGTTGGGCTTCATGCTCAGAAGCCGCTCTTTGTACTGCTCGTAAGTGCCAATTGCCATTTAAGGTATACCTCCAAAACATTTTTCATTGGGGAATTCCCAGATTTTCTTGGCAAAACAGCGGGAACAGGAGAAACTCCTGCTGCTTTCCCTGGAGTCCTTACGGACCAGGCTGCCCGCAAAACCAGCGGACACCCTGCTGCGCAAGGAAACCGCGCCGGGCAGGATGGGAACGCCCATCCTGCCGGAGCAGTATGTAGATTAGTTGATGGTCATGCCGCCGTCTACGGGGATCAGAACGCCGGTAACATAGCCACCTGCGGGAGAAGCCAGAAATGCGATCACGTTGGCAATCTCAATGGGCTGCGCATAGCGGCGCAGGGAGATCATGCGGGTAACGGCAGCTACGTTCTTCTCGTCTGCCATAACGTCCTTGGTCATGTCGGTGAGAACATAGCCGGGAGCGACAGCGTTGACGGTAACGCCAAAGCGAGCCAGCTCGTTTGCCATGATCCGGGACAGATGTGCAACAGCAGCCTTCAGGGAGCCGTAAACGGTGTCGCCGATGGGGCTCTTGATGCCGGCAGCGGAGGACAGGTTGATGATGCGATAGGGATGTGTGCCCTTCTCGCAGCCCTGAGCCTTCATCTGGCAGGCAACAGCCTGGCTCATGAAGTACAGAGCCTTGTAGTCAGCCTGTACATAATGGTCGAAGTAATCCTCGTCCATGTCAACCATCTTTCTGGGCTGTCCGCCGGTACCGGCGTTGTTGACCAGAATGTCGATGTGACCAAAGGTCTCAACGGTCTTGTTTACCAGGTTCTGACGAGCCTCGGCAGAGGTAACGTCGGTGGCAACGCCCAGAGCCTTGCCGCCGGCTGCCTTGATTTCCTCAGCAACCTTGTCGCAGGCTTCCTGCTTACGACCGGTGATGACAACGGCTGCACCGTGGTCAGCCATCAGCTTTGCGATTGCGTTGCCGATGCCGCGGGTAGAACCGGTGATGATGGCAACCTTACCGGTCAGATCATACATGCTCATATCCATAATGATTATCCTCCATATCATTTTTAGTGTCGCGAAAAGCGCAGAACGTTAGCGCTTACCGTCATATTATAGTGTATCATTTTGCATTTCGCAATATGGGCTTGCGACTTTTTCCTGCCAGTTTACAGAGAAACTGCCATAGGTCGGCGGAAAAAAGCCGCGATAATCCTGATATCATTTTATCATAGCATCCCGGGAATTTCAACCGGGAAACAGCGTCTGCGGGGGCAACTTTCCGGATTTAAGCATAGTGCATAAAGATTGCCCCGGTTTCGGGCAAAAATTTTTAAAAAAGCAAAATCAGCGCTTGAAAAACCACATGGTCTGTGCTAAACTTGAGCTATTGGATGGCACGAAACTAACCTTGGCAAAAAACTATGACTTGGAGGGTTCCGTATGTTAGACATGAACAACCTGCCCAAGCAAAAGCATGAGGGTATTTGCAAGATCATTGACTATGTCCTCGTGGTACTGCTGGCAGTGTTCTTCATCCTCTCTTTGTGCCCCTACTACTCCGTATCCAAGGGCGATGTTATCACCGTTCTTGGCTATGGCGACACGAAGGCGGACGAGGATGATTCCTGGTCTTTGCTTTCCTTCTGTGGGTTCCCCTACAATCACGCATCCGTGGGTGATTGGCAGGCGGATCAGTACAAGGAGAACAAGAAAATCATCAAGGAGAACGAGGAAAACGGCTATGATGGTTTCTGGTCCGAGCTCGGCGGTAAGATGGGTATCACCCAGACCAACGACAAGGGCGAGAAGAACCCCTATCAGAAGCTTGAGGTTCCCGGAATCACCACCAAAACTGTTTCCATTAAGCAGGTTGGCGCGATTCTCTTCCTGGATGTATTTGCCCTCATCGGCATTGCGATTCTGCTGCTGAAAAAGGGAACTGCTCGTGCTATTTACACAGTTATCTGGGCGATTATCGGCGTGCTGGCATTTAAGTTCAACTACCTGATGAACATGTCCACCACTCCTGTTCGCACCCTGATGCTGGCAGTAACCATCATTGTTCTGGTCGTTGCACTGGTTGATAGTGTGTTCTACATCATCGACGGCAAGTCCAGAGCCGCGTACCTGAAATCCATCAGCGCTGCCTACGCTTGATTGGAGTTCGGAAAAAGAACAAAAGTCCCGTGTCTTGCCTGGCGCGGGGCTTTTTTCTATCCAAAATCAGAACAGAAGCAAAATGATCCCCATGGAACGGCGTTCCATGGGGATCATTTTGTGCGTTATGCAGTCACGCGCAGCTGCTTGCACTGTATAATCATGAGAATCAGCGCAATGGCAGAGGAGACAACGTCGGCAACCGGCAGCGCATAGAGCACGCCGCGCTGACCAAAGATATTGCCCAGAATCAGCACCATGGGAATCAGACAGAGAATCTGACGGCTGAGGCTGATGAGAATTGCCTTCTTCGGCTGACCGATGGACTGGAAGAAGCCGGAGCCCACATTGCTAAAGGGAACCAGGGGTAGCAGCAGGTTGTAGACCCGCATGGTATAGGCGGCATGGCGAAGGGTTTCGCCGGTACAGCCGAAGATTTTGCACAGAGGTTCTGCGAAAATCAGAATGATAATCCAGCCTGCGGTGAGCATGGCAATGGAGAATACGGTGGCGGTTTTCAGGGTGTCCACCACCCGGTGATAGTTCCTTGCGCCATAGTTATAGCTGATGATGGGCTGAATGGCGGAGGATACGCCCAGCGCCGGCAGCAGGAAAAACAGACCGATGCTGATGGTAATGCCAACGGACGCCTGGGCAACGTCGGCGGATGCGGTTTCGGCGGTGGCGAACAGTGCCAGACAGCTCAGCAGCACCGACTGAGACAGGCTGCCCGTAAACTGCTGGAGGAAGGAGGAGAAGCCCAATTCCGCAGTTTTCAGCGATGTAATTTTGCCCAGCCGGAACAGACGAAGACGCAGCTTCATGGTACTGCGGGGGCTGAGGGTAAAGTAATAGATGACCATGAGCCCGGAAACGATCTGAGAAAAGGCGGTGGCAGCAGCGGCGCCTGCAATTCCCCAGCCCAGCACATAGATGGCAATGGGGTCCAAAATGATATTCAAAATGCAGCCGGTGACGGAGCAGAGCATCATCCGCCGGGGACTGCCGTCTACCCGGACAAACATGCCGAAGCCGTTGGCGGTGGAATTAAAGAATGCACCAATCAGCACCACCCGCATGTAGGTGACTGCATAGGGCATCACCTGGTCGCCGGCGCCAAACAGCCGGAGCAGCGGCTCGGTAAAGGCATAGCCCAGAAAAATCAGAACGGCATTTTCCAGAATCAGCAGCAGAAAGCTATTGTTGAGGATGGACTCGGCGTCCTGACTGCGGCCCTCGCCCAATCGAAGTGCCAGCAGGGTAGAACCACCAGCACCCACCAGCATGGCAAAGGCGTCAATAATCCGAACGGCGGGATTGCATACGGTGGTGGCAGTGATGCCCAGCTGTCCTACGAAGTTTCCCACAAACGCCTTGTCTACAATATTATATAGACTGCTGATGAGCATCATGGCGATGGCTGGCAGCGCATATTGGAGAATCAGCGGAAAGATCCTCTGGGTGCCCAGAGCGTCGGCACGTTGGGCGGTCTCGTTTTGACTCATACAATTACCTCGATTCGTTACAATTCTAAATAAAAGTATAGCAGGATTGTCTTACGAAGTAAACAAAAATAGCACCTGCCGGAAAATATTTTGAAAAAATCGTAAAATTCATAGAACCATTATAAAAGATGTGAACTTTTGTAACAATTATCCGGTAAAATAAAGTCAGCAAGGAACAAAATATCTTTTTCATTTCTCCCTCTTTAATCTTTAGAATTAACACCCTGCCAGACTGGTCATCCGGCGGGGTGTTAATCTATTATTTGGGAGAATGATCGGCGGAGCCCGCTGCCGGGAATTGCCCCTTGCAAAGTGGGTAAAAATATAGTATACTCTTTGTGCTAAGTTACAGACCTTCGATCTGTGACAAGGCCGCACTAGTCGGGGAGTCAGCGGTGCCTTGTAACCTGCAATCCGCTACAGCAGGGATGAATTCCCGCCCGAGGAGCGACCCGTATTGTCTGACCTATATAAGCGGTGATGAGGAATCGGTCCCGCGCAACGGAATCCCGTGAACCATGTCAGGCGGGGAACCGAGCAGCATTAAGCGGACCTTTTCGTGTGCCGCGGGTTCGCCGTTTCCGAGCTGGCTGTATAGGTAACGGATATTGTCTCGTATTCAACGGCGGGTGTGCGGTCTTGTCATGGATCGAAGGATTTTTCAACATAGGAGGGGCGCAGAATGTATCAGGCATTATATCGGAAATATCGCCCCCAGACTTTTGACGGTGTGGTGGGACAGACGGCGGTAACTACGACCTTGAAAAATCAGCTGATTACCGGAAAGCTCAGCCATGCCTATCTGTTCACCGGCTCCCGGGGCACCGGTAAAACCACCTGTGCAAAAATTCTTGCCAAGGCGGTGAACTGTGAAAATCCCGTGGACGGCAATCCCTGCAACTGCTGCGCAGCCTGTCGGGGCATTGATGCGGGCAATATTCTGGATGTGCAGGAGATCGACGCCGCCTCCAACAACGGCGTTGACAATGTTCGCACCATTCGGGACGATGCGGTGTATCCTCCGGCTGAGGTAAAAAAGCGGGTTTATATCATCGATGAGGTGCATATGCTCTCCATGTCGGCGTTTAATGCGCTGCTGAAGACCATTGAGGAGCCGCCGGAGCACCTGATGTTTATTCTTGCCACCACGGAGCTCAATAAGGTCCCGGCAACCATTCTCTCACGGTGCCAGCGGTTTGCGTTCCGCAGACCCACGGCGGAGGATATCACCGGACGAATCAACTATGTGGCATATCAGGAGGGCATCTCCATTACCCCGGAGGCGGCGGAGCTGCTGGGCAGATTGGCAGACGGCGCGTTTCGTGACGGACTGAGCTTGCTGGATCAGTGTGCCAGCGCCACTGCGGGAACGCTGGATGTAGACGGGGTTTATCAGACCCTTGGCTTGGCAGGACAGCAGCAGACCTCCGCCATGATGGATGCCATTGCGGCAAAGGATACTGCGGCGGCGCTTCAGCTGTTTTCCCAGCTCTACAGTCAGGGCAAGGATGCTTCTGCTATGCTCGGTGAGCTTTCTACCCTGGCGCGGGACATGCTGGTTATCAAAACGGCGCCCCAGGCAGGACTTGGAATGATCTCCAGCACCTGCACCGCCAAGGAAGCCACCCAGCTGGCAGCAAAGTTTTCGCCTGCAGAGCTGCTTCGGATTATTGATCTGGTACAGGAGACGGCAAACGGGTTCAAATCCAGCCAAAATCAGCGGCTGGATGGAGAGCTGTGCCTGATTCATCTATGTCAGCCGGATCTCACCAACGATGTCCGGGATCTGTCGGCACGAATCAGCCGGGTGGAGGATGATCTCACCGCCCGGATGATGGAGTTGGAGCATAAGCTGAAAAGCGGAAATTTCGTAGTGGCGGCGGCTTCCAATGAGATGACCGCAGATTTGGATGACGGACAGGCCCCCCAGCCACGGGACGGCGCCGGTGCACCTCCGGAACCGGAGGAGGAACAAAAAGCATTGCCGGACTCCGACGATGTGTGGAAAAAGACTCTGGAAAAGGTCCTGCCGGAAGTGGAAATGCAGTATCGTGCATTTCTGCAAAACGACTTTTCCGGGCGCATGCGGGGGGATGATCTATGGCTGACCCCCCACAATGAGCTGGCGCACAATATGATAAAGCGGGACAACGCCGTGCTGGAGCTGATTCGCAAGAAAGCTGGCATTGTAGCGGGCAAGCCCGTCCGAGTGCGCATGGGCGAAGAGCGCGCCGGTGCGCTGGGCGCCGACGATAAGCTGGCGCAGCTCATTGGCGACATGGCAGGGTATGATAACATGAAGGTACAGCAGTAAAGCTGCTGACACGATAGAACGACGATCAATCCAACGAAAGCGAGGCAATTTATTATGGCAAAGGGATTTCGCGGCGGCAGCCCCATGGGCGGCGGCAATATGGCAAACATGATGAAGCAGGCGCAGCGGATGCAGCAGCAGATGCTCCAGATGCAGCAGGAGCTGGAGGAGAAGGAGTATGAGGCAACTGCCGGCGGCGGCGTGGTCAAGGCTGTGATCTCCGGCAAGAAGACCCTGAAGTCCGTGACCATCGATCCTGAGGCAGTGGACCCCGAGGATGTGGAAATGCTCCAGGATCTGGTGGTGGCAGCGGTGAATGAGGCGCTTCGGAAGGCGGAGGAGGACATGAATTCCTCCATGGGCAAGCTCACCGGCGGCATGAATCTGGGCGGATTGGGCGGTCTTCTGTAAGATGCGCAGTTATCCGGTCAGCCTGGAACGCCTGGGAGAGCAGTTTGCAAAGCTCCCTGGCATTGGAACGAAAACGGCTCGGCGATTGGCGTTTTTTGTGCTCAGCATGGAGGAGGAGGACGCCAAAGCCTTTGCCGATGCAATTTTAGAGGCGCGGCGGACGGTCCACACCTGCCCCCGGTGCCAAAACCTGACGGATCAGGAGCTTTGCCCGATCTGCGAGGACGAAACCCGGGACAACAGCATCATCTGCGTGGTGGCGGACCCCAAGGACGTCACCGCCATGGAGAAGGCGCGGGAGTATCATGGCAGCTATCATGTGCTCCACGGCGTCATTTCGCCGCTGGGAAACGTGGGTCCTGAGGACCTGAAAATCCGGGAGCTGCTCCAGCGAGTCACGGATGAGGACGTGAAAGAGGTCATTATGGCAACCAATCCCGATACCGAGGGCGAGGCAACGGCAATGTATATTAGTCGGCTGCTGCGTCCCTTTGGGGTGAAGGTTACCCGGCTTGCCTATGGAATTCCGGTGGGCGGTCAGCTGGAGTATGCCGACGAGGTGACTCTGACCCGTGCACTGGAAGGCAGAATTCCGATGGAGTAACGTGGGGGAATATCGCATAAAATAAAGGCCGAAGTCCGTTTTTCGGGCTTCGGCTTTTCTCTACCTTTAGACGATTTTCTTAACCTTGTAACCGGCTTCCTTCACGGCGGCGGTCAGCGCCTTGTCGTCGGCGGAACCGGTGACAACGGCATTTTTGTTTTCCAGACTGACGTTTACGGATTCCACACCGGGAACCTCGGTCAGTGCCTTGGTGACATGCGCCACGCAGTGCTGGCACATCATGCCTTCAATGGAAATGGTCTTGGACATAGTTGTATCCTCCTTGATGGTACAGCTGCCGTCGGGGCAGGATTGTTCCTGCGCGGGAGCTGCGGTATGCTTTTTCTTGTGGTCGTGCTTGGTGCTGCGGATATCCACAAAGTTCAGCCGCAGGGCATTGGTGACGACACAGAAGCTGGACAAGCTCATGGCGGCGGC
>CAJKNS010000093.1 GCA_905201305.1 uncultured Eubacteriales bacterium | reverse complement strand
AAGCAATGCTTTTCCTCTTTTTATTTTCCCTGATCGCGTTCTCAGCCCAGCGCCACATCCAGCACCATCATCAGCACGAAACCGCAGGCAGCGCCGATGACCGCATTGACGCCGGCATCCTTTAGCGCCTTGGTGTGCGCCAGAGACGGGGGATCCTGCTCCGGGAAAATGTAGGTGCTGGGATGCTCGCCATAGCTTCTGGGGGGACGGACATGATAGATGTCCACATATTCGTCCCAAATTTTCAGCATCTCAATCCACTGGGGATCAAATGCGGCAGTAACCTGCATGGAAATCAGGAAATAGGGACCGCACAGGGCGCGAATCCGCTGGAGCAGCTCCGTGGTGGCACGGCAGCGGTTTTTCAGACTGCCGCCATACTGGTCGGTACGGGTGTTGTTTGCGCCCACATCGCCGATGGGAGTGATCTCCACCACGTCAAAGCCCAGACCGCGATATTCCAGCGCATCGTTGGCAATGTCCTCAATCCAGTTCTGGAGCTCTTCAACGGTTGCCATGTGCTTTTCACCGCCGCCGCCGGGACCGCCGCCCATGCCGCCCATACCGCGGGAGGACATACCGGGACGACCCTCGGTGCCGATCCGATGATTCTTCGGACCGTTTCCGCCCATGCCGGGAGGAGGACCGCCGGGACCAAAGGGTCCAAAGCCGCCGCCGGGCTTGGGCTCCGAGAAGCTCAGACCATCGGGCATCCGACGGTGGCTCTGCATGAGACATAGACTGCCGTGGGCATGTACCCGGTCAATCATCCGGATGACATAGTTGTGGACAAAGGCATTGTTCATGGGGAACAGCGCAGCATCCCCCCAGAGATTCCGGTCCAGCTCGGTCAGCGTGGCGGAGGGCATGGTGATAACAGACGCACCGTTTTTGGCAGCGTCCTCAATGAAACGGATGGTGCCCTCAGCGGGGAAGTTTTCCGGTCCCTGCTGCTCCTGGGAATTGCACTTGCTCATGCCCATGCGGGTGCGGATTACCACATCGCCCACCCGGATGGGGGTCAGAATTTTTTTGTATCTGTGATTCATAGCTGCCTCCTTCTTCCTATGTTAGGATTCAAACTAAATCCATTGTAGCAAGAAGTGGGAGGCAATACAACTGCGAAATGATGCGCGAATGTTCAGTTTATCTTCTGAGACTGAACTGGTTTGATACTTGGAGAATATAGGAAATACCGCACAAATTGGCAAGGGAGTCTGGCGAAAAAGATCCGGCAGAATCCGCAGACGCATTTGTACGGTGTTGCCTATACTTTTCCGAACAAATGGTGTACAATAGCGGGCATAGAAAGGAGCGGCGGTATGGAGAAGACCAATGGGAAAAGAAAAGCGCTTATGATTCTTGTGGGACTGACGCTGGCATTTATCTGGGGCAACTCTCTGATGCCCGGCACGGTTTCCGGCGCCATCAGCGATTGGTTTGGTGCGGTGCTCAGCCATATATTTGGCAGTGAGGTGGATACGACGCACGGCCATGGCGTGCTTCGAAAGCTCGCCCACGGAACGGAATATCTGGTGCTGGGCGTGGAGCTGTGTCTGCTGCTGCTTCCCAAGAAGCCGTGGACAACGCTGGCGCTGTCCGGGGTCATGGCGGCGCTGACAGATGAAACCATTCAGCTGTTTGTGCCGGAGCGCTGCGGGCAGGTCAAGGATGTTTGGATTGATCTGTGGGGCTTTACCGTTGGCGTGCTGCTCTGCCTGCTGGTTCGTTTCTGCTATCAAAGAAAAACGGAGAAGTCAGGGGAGGGAAAACCATGATTGTGCTGATTACCGGCGCATCTCATACCGGGAAAAACCTGCTGGCGCATATCAGGTGAATTTGGAGCTGTGACGAATGAAATGATCCCCTTCGTATGGAGTCATACGAAGGGGACTTTGGTTATTCTTCTGTATCGTTTTCTTCCCAGGTGCGCTTGCTGATGATATATCGGGGGCGTGCCTTGGTTTCCATATAGGTTTTTCCCACATACTCTCCGATGATACCAAGAGAAATCAGCTGAACGCCGCTGACAAAGCAGATGATGCAGGTGGTGCTTGCCCAGCCGCTGACGGTGTTGCCAATCAACGCAGACACCAAAGCCCAGATGACGCCGATGAAGCTGACCAGCGCCACCAGAACGCCGAAGCCCATAATCATCCGCAGGGGCTTGACGGACAGGCTGGTAATGCCGTTCATTGCCAGCGCCAGCATTTTCGTCAGAGGATAGTGGCTCTCGCCTGCCAGCCGCTCATGACGGACATATTCCACCGTGGTGCTGGGAAAGCCCACCAGAGGAATCATGCCCCGGAGAAACAGGTTGACCTCGTCGAATTTTGCAAATTCCTGCAGCACCCGGCTGCTGATGAGCCGATAGTCGGCGTGATTGTAGACTACCTCGGCGCCCATTTTATTCAGCAGCTTATAGAAGCTCTGGGCGGTGAAGCGCTTGAAAAACGTGTCGGAATCCCGGTTGGAGCGAATACCGTAGACCACCTGATAGCCTTGGGCATAGGCGTCTACCATGCCGTCCATGGCATCGATGTCATCCTGACCGTCGCAGTCGATGGAGATGGTGATGTCGCAGCGGTCCTTTGCCTCCATCAGACCGGCCAACACGGCGTTTTGATGTCCGCGATTGCGGCTCTGGCTGATGCCAAGGAAATGGGGGTCCTGCCGGGCAAGGCTGGAGATGATATCCCAGGTGGCGTCCTTGCTGCCGTCGTTGACAAACAGCACCCGGCTGTCCGGAGATATCTTCTGTTGCGCTGCAAGATCGGTGATTTTCTTCAGAAACTGCGGCGCGGTGATGGGCAGTACCTCCTGCTCGTTATAGCAGGGGATGATGATATAGAGAATGGGAAGGCGGTTCATGTTACGGACTCCTTTCGGCGGCTGAAGAAGCTGGGGATGGAATGCGTGCGGCAAAATTCCAGACCCGATGCAGCCAGAACGCAATAGACCGGAATATAGAGATAAAGATACCGGGCTCTTGCTTCAAACAGTATTTCATATGCGGTCAGTCCAATCAGCGCCAGCGCAAGGATGCTGAATGCCTTTTGGTGCGGAGCCGGATGGCGCACAAAGCAGGAGAGCAGGGAAAGCAGCAAAATGTTCGGCCAAACCAGCTGCGCAAAGAGCGCATAGTAGGGGAAAAGTGCGCCGTTGTTCTGATCGTCGCTGTAGGCATAATAGAAGATGGAGCGGAGCAGGGGACTGATTCTGTGGTTGACCGGCGGATAGAGAATCGAAAGAAAGGTGCCCTCTGCGCCCCAGGCAAAGGTTCCGTCATTATATACGGTGAGCAGCTTCCGGGCAAGAAAGCGCCCATAGCGACCTGGGGTAAAATCCCGATAACGGGAGATTGCCCGCTGAAGGTCTGCCTGATTGCGCTCACTGCGGGTGGAAAAAGAGGAGGAAAACTCCACGTCCTCCGATAGAAACGCACCGTCGCGCTCTTCGTTGGCGCCCATCATGAGGAAATGCGCCATTCCGATTTGCCGTTCCGGATCCAATGTAATATCATATCGCTGACACAGCAGTCCCACCACACCGTTGACTGCGCCAAGGGAGAGAGCAATGCAAAGCACCATGGCAGCCAGACGACCCAGTGAAGAGAGCCGCTTTTGCGCCAGCTGATGGAGCGCCTCTACCAGGAGAATTGCCAGCACCATAATCATAGCCGTTGGCTTGATATAATAACCAATGCAGCCCAGCAGCAGGCTGCTGCCTCTGGACAGCCAGCGGAGCTTTTTACGGGGCTCGGGGCGAATATACAGGAAAAACGTAAGGAGCGGGAACATCAGCCCCAGAGAATCGGAGTAGCAGATGACAACCCATGGAGAGATGCCAAATGCGCAGACTGCCAGCAAAAAGCCGGCAAAGGCGCTGGAGGGACGCAGGAAAAGCCGTGCGGTCCGATAAACCAGCAGGCAGGTAAAGGCGTTTATCAGGCAGTTGACCGTGACAATGCACATGAGCCACTGATTGCCAATAAAAATGCCCAGCGCATTGTTGATCCGAATTAGATAGGACAGGATAAATGCCAGCAGCAGGTTGTTGGGATAGCTGGAAAAATAGCCGGCATCAAAGGGCTGCGCAGTGGCCATTGCTTTGGCGGAAGCAACGATGTAGCCTACATCCCATCCGCTTTCGAACAGAATGTTGCAGGCGACATAGAATTGACAGACAAAGAGAACAATGGTGAGCGTGCAGCTGAGACGGTCAAAGTTCCAGCGGTGCCGGCTTCGGCAGCGGGCTGCGGCAGTGCTACGGTCCCAGACCAGAAATAGAAGCAGGAGAAGCAGCAACAGCAGGACCAGCGCATAGTTCGGCAGCAAAAAATCCAGCTTACGCTTGTAGGATAGAAACTGGAAAACAATCACAATCAACAGGACGGCGGCGGTACAAATTCCAAGCAGCAGCTTAGAGGCACGGGAAACAAAACGATCCATTACAAAAATACCTCCGCCGTAAAAAATTTAACCAAATCATTCTAGCATGGAACAAAATTAAAGTCAATATTTGCAGAAAATGGAGAATGAAAACAAAACCTCTGATTACAGCATGGGAAGGTACCAAGTATTATGGAAGAAAAACGTCGCATTATGGGCGTATCTGTGCACGGAAGTATAGGAAAGAAAAGGAGAACAGTATGAACCGGTTGGGAGACTGAGGGGAACACGGAACAATCTGGAGTTTGTGGAAGATAACCATTCTGGCTGCGGAGAACCTCCGCAGCCATTTTCTCATTGCTTTTTCATAGGAAAACTGATAAACTAAACTGATATGACTTAGGGCAACATCGCACAAATGTGCCACCGGACTACAGCCGATCTTTATCGCCGAAAATGCGCCCAATTTTCTTGAAATACACAAAGTATTCCTGCGAAAAACTGCCTTTTTTCGACGATAAATCTCTGGCTGAATCCTCGCTGTCAATTTATGCGGTATTGCCATAGTACAGAAGCTTGAATTTTTGGAGGACAGACCATGGCGTCTTCGACGAATATTATCACAAAAGAGCAGCTGATGGTACAGCATGACTTTGCCGACCAGGTGCAGGCGTATTGGACCTCCCGGGGGATTCAGCCCACCGCATGGATCGACACCTATGGCTGCCAGCAGAACGAGGCGGACAGCGAACGTATGCTGGGCATGCTCATTGAAATGGGGTATCATGCCCAGACGGAGCCGGAGGGAGCTGACCTGATTATCATCAACACCTGCGCCGTACGGGAGCATGCCGAGCAGCGGGTGTTCGGCAATCTGGGTGCGCTGACCCATACCCGGCGGCGGCATCCCGACCAGCTGATTTTCCTGACCGGCTGTATGGCAGGTCAGAGCCAGGTAGTGGAGCGGGTAAAAAAGAGCTATCCCCATGTGGCGGGCGTTCTTTCCTCCCATGCCCAGTGGCAGCTGCCGGAGGTGCTGTATAAAGCGCTGACCGGCGGAAAGCGGCAGTTCGTTACCCCGGAAACCGGCAATATTGTAGAAGGTCTGCCGGTGAGCAGAAAAGACAGTCTCAAGGGCTGGGTCAGCATTATGTACGGCTGCAACAATTTCTGCACCTACTGCATCGTACCTCATGTGCGGGGACGGGAGCGGAGCCGCATGCCCGAGGATATCATTCGGGAAGTGGAGGGCATGATCGCCGCAGGCTATAAGGACATTACCCTGCTGGGGCAGAACGTCAACTCCTATGGAAAGGACTTGGGTCTGGGGATAGATTTTGCGGATCTGCTGAAAACCCTTTCGGAGCTGCCCGGGGACTTTATTCTCCGGTTTATGACCAGCCATCCCAAGGACGCATCCAAAAAGCTCTTTGACACCATGGCGGCGTCTCCGAAGATTGCAAAGCATATTCATCTGCCGTTCCAGGCGGGCAATGACCGGGTGCTGAAGGCGATGAACCGCAGCTATACCTCCGGACAGTATCTGGAGCTGGTGGACTATGCCCGAACGGTAATGCCGGATATCGTGCTCACCTCCGATGTGATTGTGGGCTTCCCGGGGGAGACGGATGAGGAGTTTGAGGATACCCTTCGGCTGGTGGAGCGGGTGAGATATGACGCGCTGTTTACGTTTATCTTCTCTCCCCGCAGCGGAACGCCGGCGGCGGAAATGCCCGATCCCTTTACCCGGGAGCAGAAGCAGAAGCGGTTTGACCGGCTATTGGAGCTCCAGAACCGGATTTCTCAGGAAAAGCACAGCGCCTATGTGGGCAAAACCATGCGGGTGCTGGTGGACGGCACAGACGGCGATCAGCTGACGGCAAGAACTGATGGCGGACGGCTGGTGCGGATGCCCGGCGATCCCCAAATCGTGGGCTCCTTCCGGCAGGTACGTATTGTAGACAGTACCACTTGGAGCCTGGTGGGACAGATGGAGGAGGCAGAATAATGGCAGAACTTACCCCCATGATGAAGCAGTATCTGGAGATCAAGGAACAGAATCCGGACTGCATCCTGTTCTTCCGGCTGGGGGATTTCTATGAGATGTTCAACGAGGACGCAAAGCTGGCGTCCAAGGAGCTGGATCTGACCCTGACCACCCGGGATCGAAGCAAATCCGCAGAGGAGCGGGTGCCTATGTGCGGCGTTCCCTTCCACAGCTGCGAGAGCTATATTGCGCGGCTGGTGGGACGGGGCTATAAGGTTGCTATCTGCGAACAGATGGAGGACCCTGCTCTGGCAAAGGGACTGGTGAAGCGGGAGATCATCCGGGTGATTACGCCCGGTACCGTCACGGAAAGCTCCATGCTGGAGGAAGGCAAGAATAACTACATCGCCTGCGTGGTAGGCGCGGGCAGTGATTGGGGTATTGCGTTCTGCGATGTGTCCACCGGCGTGTTTTATGCCACGGACGGTCAGGGCAGCGGCGCTGTGGAAAAAATCATCAACGAATTGGGACGCTTTTCTCCGGCTGAAGTGCTGCTGGGCGGCGAGGCAGCGGAGAATCGTATGCTTCGGGGCGTCCTGTCCGGCAGATTGGAGTGCTGCACCCAGGTGGGGGAGCAGCGGCTGTTTGACCGTGCCGAGGATTTGAAGGTTCTGACCGAGCAGTTCCCGGATCAGGATATCTCCGACCAGGGGCTGGAGGAAAGCCCGGCAACTTTGATGGCATGCGGCGGACTCATCATCCACCTGCGGGAGATTGAAAAGTCGGACCTTCGGCACATCAATCATCTGGAATACTACATCACCGGTCAGTTTATGGAGCTGGATCTCACCGCGCGGCGAAATCTGGAGCTCACCGAAACCATGCGCAGCAAGGAAAAGCGGGGCAGCCTCCTATGGGTGCTGGATCGGACCAAAACAGCCATGGGCGGACGGATGCTGCGATCCTGGCTGGAAAAGCCCCTGCTTCGTCCCCGGGAGATCGAACGCCGGTCCGCTGCGGTGGAGGAGCTGGTAAACGCATCCATGGAGCGGCAGGAGCTTCAGGTGACGCTTCGGGAAATTACGGATATGGAGCGCTCCATTGGCAGAATTGTGGCTGGCACCGCCAATGCCCGGGACCTTCTGGGCATGGCAACGGCGATGGACGCTCTGCCGGAGCTGCTTTCCCAGCTGTCGGTATTTCAGTCCGAGCGTCTAAAAGCGCTGGCGGAGCAGTTGGATCCCCTGGAGGATCTTTGCAGCGAGCTCAGCCGCGCCATTGTGGATGATCCTCCGTTTACGGTGCGAGAGGGCGGCATGATCCGGGACGGCTACGATGAAGGCGTGGACCAGCTGCGGGATATCATGTCCGGCGGTAAGGGCAACCTTGCCGGCATTGAGGCGGCGGAGCGGGAGAAAACCGGCATTCCCAAGCTCAAGGTGGGCTATAACCGGGTGTTCGGCTACTATATTGAAATTTCCAAGACCTATCAGGGGCAGGTGCCGGAGAACTACATCCGGAAGCAGACCCTTGCCAACTGTGAGCGCTATATTACCCAGGAGCTCAAAGAGCTGGAAGCTACCATTCTTGGGGCAAAGGATCGCATTACCGCGCTGGAATATGAGATTTTTACCAGACTGCGGAATTATATTTCCGAAAATTCTGCCCGGGTGCAGCTGTCCTGCCAGGTGGTGGCAGAGGTGGATGTACTCTGCGCGCTGGCGGAGGTGGCAGTGGACAATGGCTACGTTCGCCCGGAGGTAGACCTGACCGATGAGATCCACATCACCGAGGGACGGCATCCTGTGGTGGAGAAAATGCTGAAGGACAGCCTGTTTGTGCCCAACGATACGGAGTTGGGCACCCCGGCGAACCGGGTGGCGGTGATTACCGGACCCAATATGGCAGGTAAATCCACCTATATGCGGCAGGTGGCGCTGATCGTGCTTATGGCACAGATCGGTTCCTTTGTGCCCGCCAAGGAGGCGCGGATCGGTATCTGTGACCGTGTGTTTACACGCATCGGCGCTTCGGATGACCTGAGCGCCGGACAATCCACGTTTATGGTGGAGATGAGCGAGGTGGCGGAGATTCT
>CAJKNS010000092.1 GCA_905201305.1 uncultured Eubacteriales bacterium | reverse complement strand
AAATCTCTCGCCAGACTCTCTTGCCGATTTGTGCGGTATTGCCTAAACGTCTCCGGGAAACCGGGGGCGTTTACTTCCGGCAAGGAAAACGCCGCTGCCATTTATATACTTGACAGCTATGCTATACTATAACTAATAAGACCGCAGGGATATTCCGTTTCCGAGAATATCCCTGGATTTTTTCTGTAGCGCTTAGAGCTCAAAGAGAAAGTGAAATGAGAAAGGAGCTGTTTTCCTATGACAAGGGTGCCAACCCTGCTGTCCTACCTGAAGAAATACTGGGGACAGTATTTGGGCGGGCTGATTTGCCTGCTGACGGTGGACTTTGTGGAGCTGTATATTCCGCAGCTCACCGGCGCCATTACCGACGGATTGACTGCCGGCGGCTTCCCTATGAAAATGCTGCTGCTGGATGTACTGGGCATTATTGCGATTGCGGCAACGGCGGCACTGATGCGGTTTGGGTGGCGTGTTTGGATGTTCGGCGCATCCCGCCGTGTAGAGCGGGATCTGCGGGAGGACTTATATGAAAAGCTCTCGGGACTGTCCAACCGGTTCTTCCAGCATCATAAAACCGGCGACCTGATGGCGTATTTCAGCAATGATATGGATGCCATCCGTATGGCGGTGGGTCCGGGCATTCTGACTACCTTTGACGCCGTGGTGATGACGCTGATGGTGGTCGTGAAAATGATTGTATACGTGGACCTGAAGCTGACGCTGCTGGCAATGATTCCACTGCTGGTGATTCTGTTTGGCGGCAGCCGGTATGGTACTGCCATCAGCCGCCGGTATGAGAAAAAGCAGGCAGCATTCGGCAAGCTGACGGATTTTGTTCAGGAAAGCGTATCCGGAATCCGGGTGCTCAAGGCGTTTGTGCAGGACGCGCAGGATTACCGTGCCTTTGACCAGGTGGCACGGGAGAACCAGAAGGCAAACCTCAAGGTGGTGAAGCTCCGGTCCTTTGTATTGCCGCTGCTGGATGCGCTGGTGGGGCTTGCTTCGGGGCTGACGCTGCTCTACGGCGGCTATCTGGTAATCAAGGGCACCATTTCTCTGGGCAAATTCGTGGCGTTTAACACCTATGTGATGACTCTGGTATGGCCCATGCTGGCGGCTGGCGAATCCATCACCATGGTATCTCAGGGCAATGCCTCCTGGAAGCGGGTGAAGTCGCTGTTTGCCGAAACGCCTGAGGTGGCAGACGATGGACACACCAATCGTTCTATCACCGAAATCGGCTCCGGCATTACGTGCAGGAACCTGCATTTCCGCTATGCCGACGGACTGCCGGAGGTGTTTTCCGGATTCTCTGCAGAGATTCCGGAGGGTGCCACCATTGGCATTCTGGGACGAACCGGCTGCGGCAAATCGACGCTGGTGAGCCTGCTGACCAGACTGTATAATGTGGAGCCGGGACAGATTTTTATCGGCGGACAGGATATTCGCAGCATTCCCATTGGGGTGCTTCGGGAGCACATTGCCTGTGTGCCCCAGGAAAATCTGCTGTTTTCCGATACCATTCAGGCGAATATTGCCTTTGGCACCCGTACCATTGACAAGATGCCGCCCTTGGAGGAGAAAAAGCTCAAGGTGTTCATCCGCGGCTCAGAGGCTGCCGAGGAATGGGTCGAGCAGGAGATGAGCCAGCGGGAAAGCGAAACGGACCGGTATTGGAATGATCTTCAGCCGGTGATGGAAGCGGCAAAAGACGCAGATGTACACGACAATATTATGGAGTTCCCCCACCAGTATGCCACAGTGGTAGGCGAGCGCGGCGTGACCCTGTCCGGCGGTCAGAAGCAGCGAACTGCCATTGCACGGGCACTGATGAAGGATGCGGATATTCTGATTCTGGACGATGCGCTGTCGGCGGTAGACACCGATACCGAGGCGCGGATTCTGGAAGCGCTGAAACGCCGACGGCAGGGCAAAACCACGATTCTCATTGCCCACCGGATTTCCACCGTGCAGAATGCGGACCGGATTTTGTTCCTGGAAAACGGCGTCTGTGCAGAGTCCGGTACCCATGAGGAGCTTTTGCGGCTGGACGGCAGTTATGCACGGCTCTATGAACAGCAGCAGTTGGAGCTTCAGCTCCAGGCGGAAAAGGAGGCGCTCCATGCAGAAGAATAAACCAGGCGTTGTTCGTCGGCTCATGGCATATTTGCGCCCCCGGAAAAAGACTGTGGCGCTGGCATTGCTGCTGGCGATGATTGTGACCGTCAGCGATCTGGTACGCCCGGTGCTGGTGGGAAACGCCATGGACTCCATTACTGCGGGCAGTACATTTTCGGTGATTGTGCGGTATTCCGCTCTGTATATGGGCATTCTGGTGCTGGGCACCTGCTGCAATGCCATTGAGCTGTGGATGCTGCAAAAGCTGGGACAGGACATTATTCTGGAGATTCGGCAGCAGCTGTTCCGGCATGTCCACAGCCTGTCTCTGCGATTCTTCGACATTACGCCGGTGGGACGAATTGTCACCCGAGTGACCAACGATGTGGAGACTCTCAACGAGCTGTTTTCGACCATTTTGGTGACCATGGTGAAAAATGCCGTGCTGATTCTGGGCTATGCAGGCGTGATGCTGTATCTCAACTGGAAGCTGGCACTGGTGAGCTTTATTCTGCTGCCCCTGGTGGTCTATCTTACCCGGCTGTTTACCAAGCTGTATCGCACCACGCATCGGATTACCCGAACCAAGGTGTCCGCGCTGAATACCTATCTGTCGGAGAATCTTTCCGCCATGAAGCTGATTCAGGTGTTCCATCGGGAAAAGGAGAAGCAGCGGGAGTTCCGGCAGCGTTCCGGCGATCTGTTTCAGTCCAACTTCCGGGAGATCGTGGTGTATGGCACCTTCCGTCCGGTGATTTATTTCATCAGCATTCTGGCGCTGGCGTCGGTGCTGGGCTTTGGCGGAAAGCAGGTGATGGATGGCGCGCTGTCCATCGGCACTCTGTATATCTTCACCAGCTACGTAAAGTCCTTCTTTGAGCCCATTCAGTCTCTGTCAGACCAGTTTGGAACGCTTCAGGCGGCAATGGCAGCCGGCGAAAAAATCTTTACGCTGATGGACGAGGAGCCCCTGATTCACCAGCCGGAGCATCCCAAGCCGCTGCCTGCGGTCAAGGGCAGAATTGAGTTCCAGCACGTCTGGTTCTCCTATGACGGAGAGGAATGGGTGCTGCGGGACGTGAGCTTTGTGATTGAACCGGGACAGACTGCCGCCTTTGTAGGAGCCACCGGCGCAGGTAAAAGCTCGATCCTCAATCTGATTGGGCGCTACTACGACATTCAAAAGGGAAAAATCACCCTGGACGGCGTAGATATCCGGGAACTGGACCTCAAGGAGCTGCGCCGTGCCATTGGTCAGGTGCAGCAGGACGTGTTCCTGTTTACCGGCGATATTCAGAGCAATATTCGCCTGCGGGAGCAGGAGATTACCGATGGACAGGTCCACCAGGCGGCGCAGTTTGTGGGCGCTGACAGCTTTATTGACCGGCTGGAGCATGGCTATGAAACGGCAGTGACCGAGCGCGGCTCCACCTTGTCGGCGGGACAGCGGCAGCTTCTGAGCTTTGCCCGGACTCTTGCCTTTGATCCGGATGTGCTGGTGATGGACGAAGCCACTGCCAACATCGATACGGAGACAGAGGGCTTGATTCAGGAAGCTATGGCAAAGATGATGCAGGGCAGAACCACCATTGTGGTGGCGCACCGGCTGTCTACCATTCAGCATGCCGATCAGATTATGGTCATGCACCATGGCCAGCTGCGGGAGCAGGGAACCCATCAGGAGCTGCTGGCGCAGAATGGTATCTATAAAAAGCTGTACGACCTGCAGCGCAGAACCGTATAAGGAGAAAGAAAACCCCGGATGCAGCCGCATCCGGGGTTTTGCTATGTGATTACTCCAGCAGATTGGTCATGCTCTTGAGGCTGATGCCCAGCGTGGAGATATTGTGCAGAAGGGCAGAGGTGGTGGGGGGTAAAATGCCTGCAACGCCAAGGATAATCAGCATCATGTTGAAGGAGATGATAAACCGGTAGTTTCCGTGGATCCGTGCCATCAGCGCGTCACTGATTTGACGGAGCGTTACCAGGCAGCGGAGGTCTTCTGCGGAGATGGTGATGTCGGCGACCTCACGGGCGATGGCTGCACCGGTGGAGATGGAAACGCCTGCATCGGATTCCGACAGGGCAGGGGAGTCGTTGACACCGTCGCCAATCATAATGACCTTTCGTCCTGCTTCGTGCTCCTTCCGGACAAATGCCGCCTTATCCTCCGGCAGCACCTCGGCATGGAATTCCGTTACGCCAACCTCTTTTGCCACTGCCTGTGCAGTACGGTAGCTGTCGCCGGTCATCATAACGATTTTGCTTAGACCCAGCGCCTTGAGCTGTGCAATGACTTCCTTTGCCTCCTGACGCAGGGGATCCTCAATGCAGATGACCGCCGCCAATGTGCCGCCAACAGCCAGATACAGATGGGAATACTGGGGAGGAAGAGCGTCGAATTTCGCCTGATCCTTCGGCAGAATGATGCAGCCCTCATCCTCAAATACAAAGTGATGACTGCCAATCACAACCTTTTCGCCGTCCACACGGCTGGAAATACCGTGGGCAACCACATATTCCACCTTGGAGTGGCGCTCCTCGTGGTTGAGCCCCCGACGCTTTGCTTCCTCTACCACAGCGTTTGCCATGGAATGGGGATAATGCTCCTCCAGGCATGCGGCAAGCCGAAGCATTTCGTTTTCCTCCATGCCGGCGAAGGGAACCACGGCACAGACCTTGGGGCAGGCATAGGTGAGGGTACCGGTTTTGTCAAAGACAATGGTATCTGCCTGGCTGACCGCCTCCAGAAACTTACCGCCCTTGACGGTGATATGATGGGTGCTGCTCTCCCGCATGGCAGACAGCACTGCCAGAGGCATGCTGAGCTTCAAGGCGCAGGAAAAGTCCACCATCAGAATGGACAGCGCCTTTGTGACGTTTCGGGTGAAAAGATAGGTGAGAATGGTGCCGCCCAGAGAATAGGGCACCAGACGGTCCGCCAGATGGGACGCCTTGTCCTCCGTGGCGGACTTGAGCTTTTCGGATGCCTCAATCATCTCCACGATCTTGTCATAGCGACCGCTACCGGAGGTCTTGTCCACCCGGATGATGCATTCGCCTTCCTCCACCACGGTTCCGGCATAGGCATAGCTGCCCTGGGATTTCCGAACGGGCATGGATTCGCCGGTGATGGAAGCCTGGTTGACGGTTGCTTCGCCGCCGGTGACGGTGCCGTCCAGGGGAATCATGCCGCCGGTACGAACCACGATTTCGTCGCCCTTCTCCACATCCCGAACAGGGAGCAGAACCTCCTGACTGCCGCGGAGGGTCCAAACCTTGTCTACATTGAGACTCATGGTGCGTGCCAGATCGTCTACGGACTTTTTGTGGGTCCATTCCTCCAAAATCTCGCCGATGCCCAGCAGGAACATCACGGAGGAGGCGGTGGCAAAGTCGCCCCGGAGCATGGATACGGTGATGGCAGTGGCGTCCAGCACCGGCACCTCCAGCTTGCCCTTTGCCAGGGTGCGCAGACCCTCATAGATATAGTGTACGGACTTGAATACGGTAATCACGGTACGGATGGGAACCGGCAAAAACAGCTTGGATGCACAGCGGCGCACCACGCGCATCACCAGCTTGTCCTCGTATTCCCGATTCAGCGCCCGACCGGTGTGGTCTGGCACCAGCGCAATTGCCTTGGGGTCCTCATAATGGAAGCAGCTCAGGGCATGGATCACCTGACTGCGGGGACAGGTATAACGAATGATGGCATCGCCGGTGCGGTCATACACCTTGACACTGGTGATGCCGGGGATATTGAGCAGATAATACTCCAGTACATCGGCGCGGTCCAGGGTCATTCGACCTCCGTGGAGATGGACCCGCATCCGCCCGGCGGACTGGTGCAGTATGGAACATTTCATGTGTTGTTTCCTCCAAAGAAAGAATCACTGGGACAAAGCGCAAACAGTGGTCCGCGGGCATATGCCCACGAACCACCATCCACCAAGCAAACCTTATTCAGCAGCTGCCTCATCAGGCTCAGCAGTCTCGTCGCCCACAACCTCGGCAGTATCCTCTACCACCTCAGCCTCTGCCCGCTTCTCGTTGATTTCTTTGGCATCGGCGAGAACATCGTCGCAGTTCTCCTTAATGGTGGTGGCAGTGGTCATGACGCACTCCTTAGCGCGGAGCATCGCTGCGGTGGCATGGGTATATGCCTTCTTTGCGTCCTTGCTGGACAGAATCTTTACGCCTGCGGTGCCAAACAGTACGCCGCCTGCAAACAGACCAAGCTTATCCCATTTCATATGAAAAACCTCCTGTTAAACTGGAATGTATCTTATGTTCCCGCATTATAGCAGTCCGTTTTTTGCATTTCAACTCCAAAACGACACAAGTTTTGACTAACCGTCAATTTTTGTGCAATAGTGATACCTAACTTTTGAAAGCTGTCGGGGCTTTGCGGTATTCTCTGGGGGAAACACCAAAGACATCCCGAAAGGCGGCAGAGAATTTGCTGGCATTTTCGTAGCCATAATCTCCGGCAATCTTCAAAATGGAATCCTCTGTATCCCGAAGTGCTTTGGCGGCAGCCTGCATCCGCTGGGACTTAAACCAGGCATACAGACTCATGCCGTGATTCTCGCGAAAATGCTTTTTCAGCGTGGTACCGGAGACGCCAAACAAAGCGGTCAATTCATCCAGTGTCACATGGCGACCCAGATTCTTGAGAAGATACTGTTCCGTGTACCTTGCCAGCATACCCGGCTCCAGTCGTGCATAGGTGTTCATGATGGTTCCTCACTTTTGTGCTGTTCCTGACGGCGAATGGCTGCGTAGAGCGAGCGTTTCAGTATGATAATTCCGATGAGCAGCATCGCCGTCAAGCCAATGCCCAAGAGTAGTTTCATATTGCCGCCTCCTGACCTGATGCACTGCGGATTTTCTGGCAGACTCCATCCATTTCGGACAGGGGGACTTCGGACAGCAGGTTCAGCGTCAGTCCCGGGCGGTCAGCGGCAGGTGGGAGCAGACGGCACAGCATGTTCTCTACCGTATCGTAATAGGCGCGATAGCGCTGTGCCAAATCCATGCCGACACGGGTTAGGCTCCAGATTCCCTGAGAGCTCTTTTCAAAAATGCCCAGGGTGCCGAGATACTCCAGCGCACGCAGGGCACTGGGACGGGCAACGTCCAGGTGCTTTGCCACGTCAACGCATCTTACCCGCATGCCCTGCTCGGTAAGCTGCTGAACTGCCAGCAGGTAGCGGATGTTGGAAGCCGTCAGGCTCACGGTCTGATTGTCCATTGCTTCGACCTCCGTTCATAGTTGTTCCGTAAAGCAAAGGGAGATTCGGGAGCATTTCCCGAATCTCCCTTGAGATTTTAGGCAATACCGCGGTATGGTGCTGCCTTTACTTCTTGGTAGGATGGCAAGCTGAGCATCCGCCGCAGCTTCCACAGTTCCCGCCGCAGGAGGACTTTCCATTCTTCTTGTCCCGAACCATGCTGCGGATTATAAGTCCCACAATCACAATCAGTACCAACGTAATGACAATGGTAGACAGATTAGATTTAAGCCAGGTCATTCAGATGTCGCCTCCTTGAAATACAATGAATTTTATGCCTTAACGGTGAGCTTCTCAGCCTCTTTGTAGGGGCGAACCAGCATATAGATGATGAATGCCAGAACAACCAGAGCGCAAATCAGGCCAACCACATTGACGTTGCCGGTGAAGATGCCGCCGATCTGATAGACGATCAGAGCAACTGCATAAGCGAATACACACATATAGCCGATGGCGATGCAGGTCCACTTGGGGCTGTTCATCTCACGCTTGATGGCGCCCATGGCAGCGAAGCAGGGTGCGCACAGCAGGTTGAAGATCATGAAGCTGTAAGCGGACAGCTGAGTGAAGTTCTGAGCAACAGCGCCCCAGATCTCGTCGCCGTTCTCTGCCACTTCTTCCAGGCCGCCATACAGCACGCCGAAGGTAGCAACAACGTTCTCCTTTGCGATCAGGCCGGTGATGGTAGCCACCGCAGCCTTCCAGTTGCCAAAGCCCAGCGGTGCGAAGATGATGCAGATCGCAGAGCCGATCTTTGCCAGAACAGAGTTGTCCAGATCCTCCACCATGCCGAAGCCGCCGTTCTCCCAGCCAAATGCCTGGAGGAACCAGAGGATGACGGAGGACAGGAGGATGATGGTGCCGGCCTTCTTGATGAAGGACCAGCCGCGCTCCCACATGCCGCGGAGTACGTTGCCAACGGTGGGAACATGGTATGCGGGCAGTTCCATAACGAAGGGAGCAGGCTCGCCAGCGAAGATCTTGGTCTTCTTCAGCATAATGCCGGAGATGATGATGGCAGCAACGCCAATGAAGTAAGCGGAAACAGCAACCAGACCGCTGCCGCCGAACAGAGCACCTGCGATCAGGCCGATGATGGGCATCTTTGCGCCGCAGGGAACG
>CAJKNS010000091.1 GCA_905201305.1 uncultured Eubacteriales bacterium | reverse complement strand
CAGCACCGTGCCGCCGATGCCCAGCCAGCTGCCAATGGGCTCCAGCCAGCCTGCCGCCAGAGTTAGCAGCGGAATTCCACTGACCGTAATCTGTCGGAGCAGCCACAGCCCCAAGCCTGCCGGAACCGCCACCATTGCTGCTCGCCGCAATACCAGCAGCGTCCGATCCAGAATCGAACGAACCACCACCTGCCCCACCTTGGGCTTCCGGAAGGGCGGCAGCTCCAGTACAAATCCCGAGGGCATTCCTCGAAGCAGAGTTTTGCTCAGCAGGAAGCAGCAGCCCATGGACATCCCGGCTCCCAGCACCATAAATCCCGTGAGCCCAAGTGCTGCCCAGGTGCTGCCCCCTTCGTGGGGAATCAAAAACGCCGTTAACAGCAGCAGCAATCCGCCGAACTTTCCGTTGCAGGGAATCATGCTGTTTGTGAGCACCGCCATGAGCTTCTCCCGGGGGGATTCGATAATCCGGCAGCCGGTCACTCCCACCGCATTGCAGCCCAGTCCCATGCACATGGTCAGCCCCATTTTCCCGCAGCTGCCGCAGACTGACATGGCATGGTCCAGATTATACGCCACCCGCGGGAGATAGCCCAGGTCCTCCAGCAGCGTAAACAATGGGAAGAATATCGCCATGGGCGGCAGCATCACCGCAATCACCCGCCCGGCAGTAAGTACCACGCCGTCGAGAATCGCCCCCTGGAGCCACCAGGGCGCATGAACCAGCGCCATCCCCTTCTGCCCCACTGCGTAAAGCCACAAAATCCCCTTCCACAGCCACTGAGACGGAACATTCGCTCCGGCTACCGTCAGCCACAGGATGAAAAACAGCATGAGAAGCATCACCGGAATGCCGGTTTTTCTGCCCGTGAGAATCCGGTCCCACATCAGCTGCCAATCCCTGCCCCGGTCCTCGCCGGACACCACCTGTTTGGCGGTTTCCTGTGCCATTCGCGTCCGCTCTGTTCGGCTCTCGGGCACAGTGATCGGTCTTGGACGGCAGTAGTCCTCCGCCACCATCCGGACCCGCTCTCGCAGCTCCTCCATGCCTGTGCCCCGTCCTGCCGCGCCCGCCACCACCGGCACCCCCAGATGCCGTTCCAGCGCCGGACAGTCCACCTGGATGCCCCGCCGCTTTGCCTCATCCAGTAGATTCACCAGCACCACCACTTTGCGAATGTGCCGAAGAATCTGATAGGTGAGAATCAGGTTCCGTTCCAGACAGGTGGCGTCACATACCACTACCACGCAGTCAAAGTCCCCCTGAATCAGCGCATCCCGCGCCACCTGCTCCTCCTGGGATTGGGCATCCAGAGAATAGGTTCCCGGAAGATCCGTCAGCTCATAGTCCCGCCCCTTATAGCGATAGCTTCCCCTAGCAAGGGCAACGGTCTTTCCGGTCCAGTTGCCCGTATGCTGATGCATGCCGGTGAGGGTATTGAACACCGTGGACTTTCCCACATTGGGATTCCCAGCCAGTAAAACGGTCAGCGGGCGGCTCATAATTCCGCCTCCACCATAATCTGCGCGGCATCCACCCGCCGCAATGCAATCACTGCCCCGCGAATCTCATAGGCAGAGGGACTGCCTGCGGGGCTTTTGTGCAGGCACCGGACCTCCGTCCCCTCCGTCATGCCCAAATCCTCCAGCCGCATCTCCAACGTTGGAGCACATCGCATCTCCTTTACCACGCCGCCCGTTCCTGGGGGCAGCTGACTCAGTGCCATCCGGCTCATAAGCATTCCTCCCTCCCCACCTTTGCCCAAGGCATGGGTGGGTTTTCGCTGGTTCAGCCTATGCAGTTTCGATATAGAATGTGTCCGAAGCCGACAAAAAACGTCCCCCGCCGAAGCAGGAGACGTTTTTGAAAATTCAGAGATTAGCGAGCCATGTAGTCATCATAGCACTCCTGGTAAATATCCAGGTAGTCCTGAATGCCCATGTCCTCGATCTGCTGCACGAAATCATCAAACTCATCCAGAGACTTGTCGCCGGTAATGAACTTGGCGATGGACTCCATGCACAGGGTCTGAATGTCGGAGTAGATGTTGGCAGCCTCGGTGCTCTGGTCAGCGGACAGCGCCATGGAGGTGGGGATGACATAAGCATCGTCCATGCCCTTTGCCCAGATTTCGGGAGCAGCCTTGTCTACCTCAGAGTAGCCGGAAGCAACAGCGTTGTTGTCAATGACGCAGTTGATGGTACCGTTGGAGGCATAAACCAGCAGCGCATCGCGCATGCCCAGATCGGAATCGGTAACCAGAGAGGTAAAGGTGGGAACGCCGTCTACATACTCAAAGCCCTCGCCCTCAACGCCGTAGTTGGCAAGCAGGGAGCCCTCCTCGGAGTACCACCAGTCGCCCCACTGGCAAGCCAGCTCAACGTTCTCGCAGTTGGTGGTGATCCGGAAGCCGTTGCTTGCGGACTTGGTGATGAAGGTGCCAAAGTGGTTGATGCTGTCCTCGGAAGCATGCATGTCGTAGGTAGCCTCCAGAGCGAAGCCGTCGATCTCGGAAGCCTCGATGTAGCCGCCCAGGTTGCCCCAGTCGCAGTAGAAGATACCAGCGTCGCCGGTGGTGATGGCGTTGGCATAGTCAGGACCGTTCCAGTTGGAGTTGTCGGAGATGAAGTCGGGCTCGATGTAGCCCTTCTCATACCAGTCGTGCATCAGGGTGATGTAATCCTTAAAGCCGTCTTCCACGGGACCAAACTTGATCTCGCCGTCCTGGACGTAGGTGGGAGCAACGCTCATGGGGAAGCTGTTGCAGAAAGCAGCAACATCAAAAGCACCGGCCAGCCAGTTGTCCTGAATGGCGCCGGGAGCCAGCATCATCAGGGGCTGCTTCATGCCGTAGTCCTTGAAAGCAGCCAGAGTGTTCTCAAAGTCGTCAACGGTGTAGGGCTTGTCCAGACCCAGCTCGTCCAGTACGTCGGTACGGATTGCCAGACCTTCCTTTGCCAGACCGTCCTCGGTGGTCAGGCCGTAGAAGGCGGTGATGTAGCCGGAGGAAGAAACAGCGGTCTTCAGCAGCTCATCGTCGGTGGAAAGCAGGTTGTAGTAGTTGGGAGCATACTGAGCGATGTCCTCGGTGAGGTCCAGGATGACATCCTCGTCAACCTCAGCGTCGTCGCCGTTGGCAAAGTTCAGACCCCAGCCGATCAGGTCGGGATAGGAGCCGGAAGCAACCATGACGTTGAACTGCTCGTTGGAAGCGGAGGTGGACATGCCCTGATACTCCACGTGAATGCCGGTTGCCTCTTCTGCTGCCTTGTAGATGGAGCAGTCAGCCATGGCGTTGGGATAGGAGGAGAACAGAGGATCGGGGAAGGTGGCTACCAGGCTCAGGCTCTCATCGGTATCCACGGGATAGGAAACCTCTGCGGGCTGTGCGTCGTCGCCGAAAACTTCCTTTGCATAAGAGGTTGCCTCTGCATTGGCAGCAGCCTCCTGCAGGGTAACGCTGCCCTCAGCAGCAGCGTCTGCTGCGGGGGTGTCCTTCCCTTCGGTGCTGCCCTCATCGGCTGCCGCAGTGGGAGCCGCAGACTGAGCACCGGAAGAAGCCGTGCCGTTGCTGCCGCAGCCGGCCATCAGACCAAGACACAGGCAAAGCGACAGAAGCATTGCAAGAATTTTCTTCAAAATACTCACCATTCTTTCTTAAATTTATATCACCCAGGCAACCCGGGAAAATATACGGATATATTTTCTTCACAAAACCCTCACAAATTGTCACCTTATGACAAATTATGATACCTAGCGCCTTAGAATCATAGCACAACATTGAGAAAGTGTACAACATATAATTTAAGTAATGCCATGCATTTTTCTTATGGAAAAAGCTTCCCAAACCGGAAATCCGATTTGGGAAGCTTGAGATTCAATTCAGTAAAATGGACTTAGTTGCCCATTGCCCGGTCATAGGCGCCCTGCTGGATGGCAAGGTAATCGTCAATGCCGGCGCTACGGATGCTCTCTACAAAGGAATCGAATTCATCCAGAGGCTTTTCGCCGGTAATGAACTTGGCAATTGCCTCCAGGCAGATGGTTTCGATGTCGGAGTAGATATTGGCAGCACGGGTGTTCTCGTCTGCGGACAGGGTCACGGTGGAGGGAATCACCATGCTGTCGTCCATGCCGGTGTTCCAGATCTCAGGCGCAGCCTTGTCCACCTCAGAATAACCGGAGGTCACTGCATCGGGATCGATGACACAGCAGATGGTGTCGTTGGAAGCATAAATCAGCAGTGCGTCACGCATGCCCTCGGGCGCATCGGTAACCGTCTCGTTGAGTACGGGCTTGCCGTCTACATAATCGAAGGAAACGCCCTCAACGCCATAGTTTGCCAGCAGGCTGCCCTCGTCGGAATACCACCAGTCGCCCCACTTGCAAGCCAGCTCGATGTTCTCGCAGTTGGTGGTGATCTTAAAACCGTTGCCCACGGACTTCTTGGTATACTGTGCAAAATGGTTGATGCTGTCCTTGTCGGCATGCATATCATAGGTTGCTTCGACTGCAAAGCCGGGGATCTCGGAAGCCTCGATATAGCCGCCCAGGTTGCCCTGATCGGCATAGAAGATGCCTGCATCACCGGAGGTAATGGCGTTGGCATAGTCGGGGCTGTTCCAGTTGGAGTTCAGGGAAACGAAGTCGGAGTGGATGTAGCCCTTTTCATACCAGTCGTGAATCAGGGTGATATACTCCTTAAAGCCGTCCTCCAGAGGGCCAAACTTGATCTCACCGTCCTCCACATAGGTGGGAGCCACGCTCATGGGGAAGCTGTTGCAGAATGCGGATACATTAAATGCAGCTGCCAGCCAGTTGTCCTGAATGGCGCCGGGTGCCAGCATCACCAGGGGCTGCTTCAGACCGTCGTCCTTGAAGGCAGCCAGAGTGTTCTCAAACTCTTCAATGGTATAGGGCTTGTCCAGACCCAGCTTTTCCAGCTCGTCGGTACGGATGGCAAGACCAGCCTTGCCCAGAGACTGCTGGGTACGGACTGCATGGAAGCCTACGATGTGACCGCCATCGGTAACGGCCGTGTCCAGCAGCTCGTCGTCGGTCGCCAGAATATTAAAGTAGTTGGGAGCATATTCGGCGATATACTCGGTGAGGTCGTAGTAGATTTCCTCTTCCACTGCGGCGTCGTCGCCGGTGGTGTAGTTCAGACCCCAGCCGATCAGGTCGGGATAAGCGCCGGAAGCAATCATCACGTTAAACTGCTCTGCGGAAGCGGAGGTGGAAAGGGGCTGATATTCCATATGAACCCCGGTCTTCTCCTCTGCCACCTGATAAATCTGGCAATCCGCCATACCATTGGGGTAAGATGCAAACAGGGGATCGGGGAAGGTTGCCACCAGCGTCAGGGACTCGTCGGTGTCCAGAGGATAGCTGTTTTCGGCAGGCGCTTCCTCTACGCCGAACACGTCCTTTGCGTGCTGGGTGATCTCACCCTCGCCTACTGCGGTTGTTTCTTCTGCTGCGGAAGTCTCTTCTGCGCTGCCGGATTCCGTTTCCGGCGCAGCAGGTTTTTCCTCAGGTGCCTGGGTCTGTTCCTGGGCGGGAGCAGCGGAGGATGCCTTATCCTCTGTGGAGGCAGCAGTGCTGCCGCAGCCGGCAAGCATTCCGATACACAGGCACAGCGCCAGCGCCATTGCAAACAATTTCTTCACTTACTTCACCATCTTTCATATATTTATATCACCGGATCACCCGGAAATATACACCTTTGTTTTCCGTAATTGTTTCATATGTGCCCTATTTGTTGCAGATGTATTACATATATATTTAAATTATACCATGGAGGCAAATCCCTGTACAATATAAAAAATCGGTGGTGCTACTTAATTTACTTATGGGAAGTTTCATGGTATAATGTCTTCGAAGGGAGGCTGTTTGCCTTGACCATCAAGCAGATTCACTATTTCATTGCCGTGGCGGAAACCAAGAGCTTCACCAATGCCGCCCGGAATTACTTCATTGCCCAAACCGCCATGAGCCAGCAGATCAGTGCGCTGGAAAAGGAGCTGGGCTTCCTGCTGTTTCATCGGAGCAACCGTTCTGTAGAGCTGACGCAGGCAGGTCAGGTGCTTTATGAGCGGGTCCGTCCGCTGGTGCTGGATTTGGAGCGCGCAGTGGAAAATGCCTCTGCGGTTGCAGGGGTACAATCCACCATTTTTCGCATTGGACTGTTCGACCAGGCAATCAATCGTTTTCTTGCCCCTGCCCTCAAGGAATTTTCCCAGACAGAGCCAGACGCTACCCCCCTCCTGATTTCCGACAACCATATTATGCTGCTGGAATCCTTGCAGGGTCGCACCATCGACGCCATGCTGCTGGGTAAGCGGTATTATCAGCACAGAGCGTCGTTGGAGGCTGTGGAGCTGTTTTCCTATCAGGTGCTGGACTACATTCTGGCGGTTCCTGCCGACCATCCTCTGGCGCAGCAGCAGCACATCCGTTGGGAGGACATCCAGGGGCTGACGCTCATTGCCTACAGTCCCTTTAAGGAGGACCAGAGCACTTCCTCCCTTCAGGCAACCCTTCGGGATCACGGGGTAGAGGCGCATATTCTGCTTTCCACCCGGGATGTCCCCACTGCTCTTTTATATGTGGAAGCCGAGATGGGCTGCTGCCTGCTGCCGGCACGGGCTGCGGTCCACAAAAACCAGCAGGTTGCCATGCTTTCCATCGGCGAAGGCCTGCGGGACACCATGCTGCTGCTCTCTCACCGGGATAACGACAGCCATCTTCTCTCCCGCTTCACAGCCATTTGCCGCAAAACTTTGGAGGGAAACTAAAAAACGGGCACGCTGCAAGATTAGCCTTGCAGCGTGCCTGTTCGTTTTATCGTTATATCGTTTTACCAAATCATCAGCTTGTCCGCTTCCTCCCGAAGCTGCTGCCGAAAATCCGGATGGGCAATGGAAATCAGTGCATCCCGCCGCTGCCGGACCGTTTTCCCGCGAAGATGGGCAATACCGTATTCCGTCACCACATAATCCACCACGTTTCGGGAAATGGACACCACGGAGCCCGGCGTCAGTCCCGGCAGAATTCTGGAAATCGTACCGCCCTTTGCGGTGGAAGCAATCGCCAAAATACCCCGTCCGCCCTTGGAGTGGAACGCGCCATAGGCAAAATCAAAGGCGCCGCCGGTACCGGAATACTGCTGAAAGCCCAGAGACTCCGAGCACACCTGACCGGTAAGATCCATCTGGAGCGCCGTGTTCACCGACACCATATTGTCGTTCTGGGCAATCACAAAGGGATCGTTCACATAGCTCACCGGGAGCACCCGAATCATGGGATTCCGGTCAATATACTTGCAAAATTCCTTACTGCCCCAGGCAAAGGCGCAGATGGTCTGCCCGGGATGGAGATTTTTCCGGTAATTATTGATGACTCCTGCTGCCATCAGCTTGCCCATGGCATCGGAGAACATCTCAGTATGAACGCCCAGGTCCTTTTTGTCCATCAGCGCATCCGCCATGGCGTTGGGCAGTCCGCCAATGCCCAGCTGAATGGTATCCCCGTCCCGAATCAGCGATGCCACATTCTGGGCAATCCGCTGCTGCACCTCGGTAATGGGATATTCCGGTGCCGAGGAAATGTTGCCCTCCGCCTGCACAAAATAGTCCACCTTGTCCACGGGGATCTGAATGGTACCGATGGTTTTGGGAATGTTTTCGTTGACCTCAAAAATCACCAGGTCCGCGACCTCCATCATCTCCCGCTCCATCTGCTGGCTCATGGACATGCACACATAGCCGTATTCGTCCAGCGGCGTCACTGCCGCCATAAACACCGTGGGCTTCTTTGTCTCGATGATGGTCTGGCTCAGCATATGCATATTGTGGGGCGCAAAGCTCACCCGTCCGGAAGCATGAATCTTCCGAAGGGGACCACCGTAAAAGGCGGAGAGCAGGTCGATTTTCCCCTTGAGACTGTTATCCATTATAAAGGGATATTCCTCGGAGGGATTGTTGATCCAAACGGTCACGTCCTCCACCCGGTCCCGGATGGTATGAAGCTGCCGGAGGAGATTTCTCGGCTCGTTGCCGTAGTGCCCCACCGCAATGGTATCTCCGGACTGGATTTTCTCCAGTGCCTGGGGAATGGAGATGAACTTGGACTCATATAATTCACGTTTTGTCATATGGTTTTCCTCGCTTTCAGGCAAAACTATAGTTCTATTATACCCAGCCGCCAAGAACAATCAATAGGTAAAGTTCCAGAACAACTCTGATTTCTCCCGAAAAAACCAGAGAAATTCTACAAAATGCCGCGGATCATTTCATGCAAAAATCCCCGTCCTCCATTGGAAGACGGGGATTTTAAACCTCTTAGTCGGTGACGTAAGGCAGCAGTGCGATCTGACGTGCACGCTTGATTGCGGTGGTCAGCTGGCGCTGATGCTTTGCGCAGGTGCCGGTGGTTCTGCGGGGCAGGATCTTGCCGCGCTCAGACAGATACCGGCGAAGCTTTGCAGCCTCCTTGTAGTCGATGTGCTCGACCTTATCGACACAGAAGCTGCATACCTTACGGCGCTTGCGGCCTCTAGCTCTATCGTTAGCCATGGATTTTCCTCCTATCTTATAAAGTACGTGATCGGGTGGAATCAGAAGGGAAGATCGCTGTCATCGTCCTCCAGCATGGAGAACTCAGAGTTTCCAGCGGGAGCGGCGGGGGCGGAGAAGCTGCTGCCGGATGCCGGAGCAGAGAAGCTGCTGCCGCCCTACTCGGAATAGCTG
>CAJKNS010000090.1 GCA_905201305.1 uncultured Eubacteriales bacterium | reverse complement strand
TGGGACCGGGCACCATACGTCCACCCGCCCATACCCCCATGCGGATGCCGCTGCCGTCCCGGCTGAGTCCCGTAATCCGATGGGCTTCGGAAGGCGCCAGGGTCACAAGCTCGTCGCACAGGTCCTGCATCATTTCCTCGTTGCGGGCAAAATCGCCGGCTGCCAGCACCACACCCTTCCTTGCCTGGAAACGAAGATAGCCGCCATGCCGTTCCTTGGCAATGACAGCCGTGACACGACCATCTTGTTTTTTCAGTTGCTCAGCTACGGTGGAAAAATGGAACTGCGCACTGTGCTCCTTTGCCCGCTGAATATTTGCCACCACAGCCTCGGTGATGCCCTTATTGTGCCACAGAGCTTCGGGGAAGGTGGCAGTGCCGATCCAGGTCTTGATGCCGCAGATATTGCTTGCGTACTTCTTGGGGGCAGGCCAATAGCGAATCTGCACATTTTCTCGCTGCTCCGGCGACAGTGCCTCCAGAAACCAGTCAAAGCAGCTGCCGCAGTTCCGGACAAACTGCATCACCAGCCGGGGATTGCTGCGGTTTCCGCTGCGAAGCTGCCAATCGTTGAAAAACTCGATCTCATCCACCGGCGGAACGCCCTCGGAACGAAGGAACTCGGAGTTGATATGACCAAAATCGATGCCATACGCCCAGTAGTTCTTTTCCACCATGGTTTCAATCACCCGGACGGATAGCCCAGCCTCTGCGCAGGCACGTGCCGCTGCCACACCCGAATGTCCGGCGCCAACGATCACCACATCGTCCTCGTAGGTTCTTTGAATACAATCCTCGGAAATTGGTTCCGGCGGGATTCTCCATGCGGCTTTTCCCATGGCACTCACTCCTTTTCATGTTCTGATGCCATTATAAAAGGATTCACAGGTTTTGGAAAGCGTCAGTTTTTTTCATAATAAAAATGTGACCTAAGGAAGGATGTTCCTGCTGTACGATGCATGGTCAAAAACTGCCGCAGGATAAACCTGCGGCAGTAAACTTAATGGGACGCGGAAACAGATTTTCGGTACTCGGATGCGCTCATATTCTCCAGCTTGCGAAAGCTCCGGTTAAAGGTTCGCCGATTGGTATAGCCAACTGCCTCCCAGATCATATCGATCGGGGTTGCGGAATCCTTCAGCAGCGCCTTGGCGTGGAGCAGCCGCTGGGAGTGGATGAAATCCAGAATGCCGATGCCAAAGATTTCTTTGAAAGTACGGGAGAGATAGGACTGGTTCATCTGGAATTCATCACAGATTTTGGCGAGACATAGTCCGCTGTCTGCATAGTTTTCCTGAATGTAATCCCGGACGGTGTCCATTTTTACCTGCCGCGCCTGTTCGCTGCTGACACTTTTCTCCGCAATATCGGCAAACAGGTCCTCAATGAGCTGATAAATCGCCTGATCCGTATCCAAAGGACGAAGATACAGATATTGCACCTCAGAAGCGGAGATTCCCATAATATTCAGCAGACTCTCTGCATGGTTCAGAAACCGCAGCTTTGCCAGCTCAAAGGTGACGTCCGGGCTGCCAAGATCCCGGCTGGTCAGCTCCCGCAGGGTCAGCTTTGCCATGTCCAAATCCCGGCTCAGCACAAACTGATAATACTGCTTTTCCAGCTTGGGACTGACCGTCTTGGCATTGGGCAGATTTTCACCGGAAACCGGAAGCACAGCCTGCGTGCGCGCCAGATTCTCCAGCGCAAATTTCTGCTGAAGCCGATGGTAGGCGGTGATTCTTGCGTTGGGTAGATTTTGATGTCCTTTCACAATGGCGCTGTGATCTACCACCAGGCGAATGCGGTAATTCCGCGCTACCACGTCCACCGCCGTTTGCAGGACCCGGTCCATGGTCGGGATAATTTTGTCCGCCGGAGGATCATCGTCTACAAAATTGATGAGAATGTTTGCAAAAGCCAGATCGGATTCGCAGCAGGTAGCCAGACAATAGGTTCCCAGCGCCGTTTCAAACACATTGTAAATTGCCATTTTCATCAGCTCTACCTCGCGCTGAGAAAACCGCGAGGTCCCAGTGGAGGCAAACAGCTGAGAACGGTCTGCAAGGTCCATAGCTACCACCATAAAGAAGTCCGTTTCAAAGGCATAGCCCAGGGTTGCCGTATAGTCCGGTGGGGGTGCTTTCCCGTAGAGCGTAACCTCGGTATTGGCGCGATGGAGCATCAGCCGTGCCAGCCGCAAGTCCTCCTCCTGCTGTGCCAAGCGCTCCAGCAAGCCGTCAATTTGCTCCTTGATCTCAGCCACAGGGCTGGGCATATGGTCCTGCGCAGCAGACAGAATGGGAAACGGAATTTCCACCTATGCATTCCCCCTTTCTAGCGGATACCTATACTATATCATAATGGGACGATTTTTTTCATCTTTTTTCCCAGAAAAAATTCGTATCTTTTTTTGGTGCAGCGGCTTTGTTATAATTGAAGCATCCGATCAGCCACACAACAGGTGGAAGGAGAATGACAAATGGAAACCAATTACCCCAATCTGCTCAGTCCCTATCGGGTGGGACAGGTGCTGTTTAAAAACCGGATGCTGGCAGGTCCCTTGGGCTTCTGTGTGCCCAACTCCGGCGGCTGCATCCATGAGCACAATCTGGAGTTTTACGAGATTCAGGCAACCGGCGGCGCCGCTCGTGTGACCACCAACGACTATCCCGTCTCCGGCGGCATGGGACCCGGCGGCGGGCTGGATTTCCGGGAACCGGTGGACATTGAGATGGAAAAGAGCATCCAGGAATATGTCCGCACCATGCACCGGCACCATACCCTTGCCTTTATTGAATTCACCCACGGCGGCTTTCCGGTACGGGACTATGTGGACCCTGACGAAGAAACTGCCACTCCCAATATGCGCCCCCTGGGTAAGAGCGACGGAAAGATGGCAATGCCGCCAATGATGGGAGACGGTCGGACGCTGGCAGAGCTGAGTCAGGACGAAATTCATCAGATCATCGATGATTTTGCCTCCTGCTGTGCCACAGCGGCACAATTCGGCGTAGACGGCGTTCTGCTCCACGGCGGACACAACAAACTCATCGACCAGTTCCGCTCCCTGCGCCATAACAAGCGCACCGATGAATACGGCGGCTCTCTGGAGAATCGGGCGCGGTTCTGCATTGAGCTATTGGAAGCGATTCGCGCAAGATGCGGGGATCGGCTGCTGCTGGAGCTGCGGATCAGCGGCGACGAGGGCTATCCGGGCGGCATTACCATTGACGAAACCATTGAATTCCTGATGTACCTCCAGTCCTACGAGGAGAAGCACCAGAAGAATCTGTATGACCTCTTCCATCTCTCCGGCGGCGACCACACCACGGCAGCCGGAAATATGGCAACCAGCTCTCCCGCCTTCTATCCCAACGCCTACAATCGTGGCTTTGCAAAAAAGATCAAAGCAGCCGGCTTCAAAAAGCCCCTGGTGCTGATTAACTCCATCAATTCTCCGGAGCTGGCGGAGGACATCATTGCATCCGGCGATGCGGAATTTGTCTGTATGGCACGGCAGCTGGTGGTGGCGGACCCCTTCTTCCCAAGAAAGGTCAAGGAGGGGCGGCTGGACGAGATCAACACCTGCATCCGCTGTCACAACTGCTTTGACCGGGAGGAATGTGCGGTCAATCCCATCACTCAAAACCGGGCATATATGCAGACCAGGGACATACCGCTTTCCAAGGAGCGGAAAAAGGTCGCCATTGTGGGCGGCGGCATTGCAGGACTGAAGGCAGCAGAAACCGCGGCAGCCCGTGGGCATGCTGTTACCCTTTATGAAAAGGAGGGCTATCTCGGCGGGCTCCTGCGTTTTTCCGACACGGACAATTACAAGCACGATATCCGAACCTTTAAAAACAACATGATTTCCCGGGTGACCCGACAGGAAAACGTTACGGTTTGCCTGAATACGGAGGCAACCCCCGAGCTGCTGGAGGCGCAGGGCTTTGATGCCGTCATCGTAGCCATTGGCGGCGAGCCGGTCAGACCCAATATTCCCGGCGCAACGGGAGACAATGTGGTGTTCTCCATGGATGTCTACGATCATCCGGAGAAAATCGGAGATTCCGTTATCATGCTGGGCGGCGGCATTCAGGCATGCGAAATCGCCCTGCATCTTGCCAAAGCCGGAAAAAAGGTCACCATTGTGGGTCGCCGGGAGAAGCTGGCACCCCACGAGGTAATCAACAACGATGTATTCCATCCCATTCCCGCCATGAAAAAGATGTTCCGTCGGTTTGACCCACCGGTGGAAATTGTCACAGGCTGCAACTGCGTGGAGATTACTCAGCAGGGCATTCGGGGCGTGATGGTGAAAACCGGGGAGGAAATCTCCATTCAGGCGGACACCGTAGTTCTGGCTGCCGGAAGCAAAAATCGTCAGGCAGAGGCGATGAAGTTCAACCAGTGCGCCAAATTCGTAGGCATGGCGGGCGACTGCCGGGAGCCGAAGAAAATCAAGCAGGCAGTGGCAGCCGGCTACTATCAGGCAATGGACATTTAATGGACACCCGGGCGTAATGCTCTAACGATAATATGGTGTAATTCAGAAGGAGGATAACCCATGAAAAAGAAGTTAATTGCAATGCTGTTGGCGCTGGCAATGCTGCTTGCGCTGGCTGCCTGCGGCGGGACCACCGGAAGCGAAGCAGCAGCTTCCGCCCCTCCCGCAGAAAGCGCTGTGGAAACGGCTGCAGCTCCGTCGGAGAAACCGGAGCCCCCGGCTTCCGCCGAAGGAACTGCCGATTCTCAGGCAGAAGAGATTTCTGCGGAGCCGGAGCTGGCATTGAACGACACCGTAATCACCTATCCGCTTTCCGACGGTGAGCATCTGAGCATTTGGTGCGCCAAGCCGGGCGGACCTCCCATTGTACGGGACAGCTGGTCCGAGCTGGAGATCTTCCAGCAGGCTGAGGAGCACCTGGGCGTCATCATGGACTGGACCGAGGTGGACATGTTCGCCATGGAAACACAGTTCAATCTGATGATGGCTGCCGGAGATTACACAGACATCATTTCCAGCGTGGTTCAGTTCTACCCCACCAAAGCCGTGGGCGCCTATGAGGACGGCGTGGTCATGGATATCGCCGACCTGGTCTATGACAACATGCCCAACTACTGGAATCTGGTGCATGCCGACGCTGAAAAGGAAAAGTACGTGACCACAGAGGACGGCAAGGAGCTTGCCATCTATGTGGTAAACGATCAGCCCCTGACCGAACGCGGTCTGCTGATCCGGAGCGATTGGCTGGACACGGTGGGCATGGAAACTCCCACAACCTTCGACGAGCTGGAGGATGTACTGACCGCCTTCAAGAACAAGTATAACTGCTCGAATCCTCTGTATGTGGGTGAGACGGGACTGACCATCCCCGCACTCACCGCCGGATATGATATCGCGTACTATGACGACGATCTGGCACTGTATGTGGACGACAACAACCAGCTGGTATGCTCCTATATGACCGATAACTACCGGGACTATGTGGAAATGATGAGCCGCTGGATCAAAGCCGAGCTGGTGAACGGCGACATGCTGCTAAACAGCGACAGTGTCAACATGAACGACACCCAGACCTATATCTGCAACGAGAACACCGGCGCATTCCACACCTCTGCCAACCAGCTTTCCACCTACTATACCTACAGCTCCAACCCAGACTTTGACGTGACCCCCATCAATGTGGTGGTGCGCAAGGCGGGGGACGATACCATCAACCATTTTGGCAGCTATGAGCCGGTGCAGGACATGCAGACCGTTTCCATCTCCACCGACTGCTCCAATCCTGCCCTGGCGCTGCGCTGGATCGACTACTGGTACAGCGAGGAAGGCACCATGTACATGACCTACGGCATCAAGGACTACACCTACACCGTAGCAGATGACGGCACCGTTACTTTTACGGATATGATCGTCAACAACACCGATGGCATGAGCCCCGAAGGCATGATTATGAAGTACAACTGCCAGGGCAAAATCTGCGGCGTCATGATGCAGAAGGCGCTGTGGGCGTACTATTCGGACAAGCAGAAGGAGGTCATGGATTTCTGGTCCACCCAAGTGGAATATGACCGCTCCATTCCCCTCTATGTCACCCTGACCACTGAGGAGTCCGCCGAGTATAACGGCATCGTTTCGGATATTACCGCCTATGCGGAATCGGAGCTGACCAAGTTCCTGTTTGGTGACCGGGATATCTCCGAGTGGGACGCGTTTACCGCAGAACTGGATGCAATGGGAATCAACGACGCCATTGCAATCTATCAGGGCGCTTACGACAGACAGACAGCATAATCAATTCAGATGTGCTGCGCACTGCCCTGGGCTTTATCTCTCATCCGATTTCCGCGGTAACGCCGGGCAATTGTCGCAGGCAATCCAGAAATGAATAACGGGCTTTGACGCGCTTGATCCACACAGTGGGCAATCCTTGAGCGGCAGTAATCGGTTTTCCCGGTTACTGCCGCTCATTTGTTTTTAGGGCAATACTGCACAAATCGGCAGCGGTGTTGCCTTAGATTTGGCTTGCCGCAGCAAACGCAGTGCGCATGCAATAGGCAACGTTCTTTGCTTCCACACAGTCGCCAATATAGAACACCTGTGGTGCGCTGCCGGCAAAGCCTGCCGCCTCCCGGCGTTTGGGCTCCATGCCGCCGGCTGCCACAACGGTATCGCAGGCAATGGTTTCCTCCATGCCATTTCTCACAATTACGACCTGTCCGGGGGTTATGCTTCTTGTTTCCGTCTGCTCCAAAATGGTCAGATTCTCATTCTGACGGCAGGCGGCGCGGAACTGATCCACATAGTGAATGGGGTTTGCATCGGATGCAATCCGCTTTTTCCGCGTAACCAGTGTAACCCGGTGTCCCTTTTGCGCCAGATAAAGCGCAGTTTCCGCAGAGGTTTCAGAGCCGCCAATGCACACCACATGCTTGCCCAGCTCCTGTTCATGTCCATAGACCTGGATGGGAAGCCAGACATCGGGACTGTCTGCACCGGCAACCTTGGGGCGTTTGGATGCCGAGCCAATGGCTAACACAACCGCGGCATACCCTTTTTCCCGCAGCGCTTCTCCGGTTGCTTCCGTCTCCAGATAAACTCTGGTGTCCCCGCTTTGGGTAATCTCCTCCATCCGCGCCAAAAACCGCTTCAACGGCCATTTGAACGCCGGATAGCGTGCCGTCTGGATTTGACCGCCCAGATGCGCGGATTTTTCATAGAGATCCACAGCATGCCCCCGCTGCCGGAGGTACATTGCCGCCGCCATGCCCGCAGGTCCGCCGCCTACCACCGCAACATGCTTTTTTCCCGTCACAGGCTCCACCATACGATTCACCCGTGCTGCCAATCCAACCAGGGGATTAATGGAGCATCGCGCCAGCCACGGTCCCTTCAGGGTGTCTCCGTGGCATTTGTTGCACAGAAGACACGGAAGCAGTTGCCCTTCTTCCCCGCAGCTCAGTGCCGCACCCAGTCCCGGATTGCACAGCTGGAATCTTCCGGCTGCAATCATATCGATCGTCCCTGATTCCAGCACCTTTTCCATCTGCGCCAGTTCCTGATAGCCGGTCCATGCCGCAATGGGAATCCGGATGCCCGCCGCCTTGATCTGCTTGGCACATTCCAGATTCTTTGGGTGCAGATACTCCTCCTCCGTTCCCTCAAATGCCGTCTGTACCTGATGGACCCGCAAATGAATCAGGTCCACATAGGGCTCTGCCAGCTTTGTAAATGCCACAGCATCCTCAAAGGTCAAGCCCTCTGAGAATCGGTTGATGTCCAGCACCAGCATAAACTCCGGTCCAACTGCCGCACGAATGCGCTGAAGCACACGCAGCGGGAATCTTGCCCGGTTTTCCAGGCTGCCGCCATAGGCATCGGTCCGGGTATTCTTTTCGCTGGATAGAAAATTTCCGTATTTACCCTGAAAAAGTCCCAGGTAACCGCCATCAAAGCCCATTCTCTGATAGTATAGCGCCTTATCCACAGCAATCTGAATGTGCGCCTCCATGTCCTGCTCGGTCATTGCCCGGCGCTGCGGCTTCATCTCCGCGATATGTACCTCATGGTCCAGCTCCTTGGAGATCTTGCCGTTGATCTTCTGGCCCTTGAAGAAGATGTCGCCGCCGGAGGTCGGGTTGATGCGACAGATGGCACGGCCAATGGTGGTCTTGCCGGAGCCGGACTCGCCGACCAGCGAGAAGGTCTCGCCCTTATAGATGTCAAAGTTGACATGATCGACAGCAACAAATTTCTTCTTACCGGAGCCAAAGGTGATCTGAAGGTCTTTCAGCTCAATCAGCTTTTCGCGTTCAGCCATTTAAGTTGGCGCCTCCCATCTTTCCCATTTTCTCACGCAGGTTCTGGATGGAGTGCGGCCGCTCGATCTTGGGAGCGCGCGGGTCCAGATACCAGGTCTTTGCGGCGTGGGTCTCGGACACCTGGAAGAACGGAGGCTCTTGCACAAAGTCGATTGCCAGCGCATGCTTGTTGCGGGGCGCAAATGCGTCACCCTTGATCTCGTTGAACAGGTTCGGGGGAGTACCATCCACGCTGGGCAGGGCCTCACCCTTGGTGCCCAGCTGCGGCAGAGCCTGCAGCAGAGCCCAGGTGTAGGGGTGCCATGCGTCGTAGAAGATCTCCTCCACGGTGCCGTATTCCACGATTTGGCCGGCGTACATCACGGCCACACGGTCTGCCACGTTTGCCACAACGCCCAGGTCATGGGTGATGTAGATAACGGACATGCCCAGCTCCTTCTGCAGGTCGCGGATCAGCTGCAGGATCTGTGCCTGAATGGTCACGTCCAGTGCAGTGGTGGGCTCGTCGCAGATC
>CAJKNS010000089.1 GCA_905201305.1 uncultured Eubacteriales bacterium | reverse complement strand
GAAGTGGTTGCCCGGGCAATTTACCGGTCTGAAATTACGGTGATCTCTGCGGTAGGGCATGAGCCTGATGTCACCATTGCGGACTATGTGGCGGATCTTCGGGCGGCAACGCCCTCCAATGCCGCAGAGCTCTGTACCCCGGACCAGCAGGAGCTCAGACAGAAAATTACCGGCGCACAGACGCGTATGGCAACACTGCTGAGCCGTCAGGTGAAAAACTGCCGGGCACAGCTGGAGCTGCGAAAAAATGCCCGGGTGCTGCAATCGCCGGAGAATTATCTGGCGGATCGGCGGCAAACCCTGGATGTCTTGACAGAAAAGCTGGGACACACCATGGAAAACCGCCTGACGAAAGAGACAGCACAGCTGACCCTGTGTCGTCAGCGGCTGAGCACGGCAGAGACTGCGGTGCTGGCAAATAAGCGGAAGCGTCTGGAGACCAAAGCAGCCAGACTGGACGCCATGAGTCCCTTGAAGGTCCTGTCCAGGGGCTACAGCATCACAGAAAATGACCGGGGGGCTGCCATTGTTTCGGCAAAGAGCCTGCAGCCCGGTGACCATATATTCGTCCGATTCCACCAGGGCAGCATCGATGCCCGGGTGGAGAAGGTAAGGGAGGAACAGCCATGAGCAAAAAATCCGTAACATTTGAGGAATCCATTACGCGCCTGGACGAAATTGTCAAGGCGCTGGAGGCGGGGGACGTTCCCCTGGAGGAGTCCATGAAGCTATTTGAAGAGGGCACCAAGCTGGCAGCAAAATGCGCGGCATTGCTGGATACCGCAGAGCTGAAGGTTTCCAAGCTGATGGCAGGACCTGACGGTACACCAGTGGAGGAGGTTGTTTCGGATGATCAGCTTTCGTCCTGAGCTTATTCGGCGTCAGACACAGGTAGAGCGTTTTCTGGAAGATCAGTTTATGGAGAAATGTAATTACCGCACGCTGATGGAAGCCATGCGCTATAGCCTTTTGGCAGGAGGAAAACGCCTGCGTCCGGTGCTGGTGATGAGCTTTTCCGAGGCAGTGGGCGGTCCGGTGGATGATGTGCTTCCTGCAGCCTGCGCCATTGAGATGGTACACACCTATTCTCTCATTCATGATGATCTTCCCTGCATGGACAACGACGATTATCGCCGTGGAAAGCCCACCTGCCATAAGCTCTATGGCGACGATATTGCAACGCTGGCAGGCGATGCGCTTCAGGCGGCGGCATTTCGGCTGCTTGCGGAACAGCCGGGAGATCCTGCAAAAATCCTCCGCTGCGTGCATATCCTGGCACAGGGCGCCGGTGAGGACGGCATGGTTGCCGGTCAGATTCTCGATCTGCAGGGGGAAAAGCGCACCCTGAACGAGACGGAGCTTCGGGAGGTCCATGCCCATAAAACCGGCGATCTCATTCGGGCGGCATGCCAGATGGGGGCTGTGCTGGGCGGCGGCAGTGAGTCGCAGATTCAGGCGGCAGGCGAGTATGCCATGGCGCTTGGCATGGCGTTCCAGATTCGCGACGATATGCTGGACGAAATCGGAAGCCGTTGTCAGTTGGGCAAGCCCATTGGCTCGGACATTGCCAACGGAAAGAGCACCTTTGCGACCATTCATGGCATCAAAGAGTGCCAGCGGCTGGTGGAACAGGAAACCGGCAAGGCGATTTCGGCACTGGAGCAGGGGGGATTTGTTACCACCGAATTCCTCAAAACCCTGTCGGAGCTGCTGACCAGCCGAACCCATTGAGCCAGCATATACCAAAACGAATGCATATTTTTTTGAATATGCATTGAAATTTGCAAAAAACATGGTATAATGTGAGGTATTATTCAGCTTTTGATGACGGCGCAGTATCCTAGTCGGAGCGGATGATTCTTAGGGAGGGCCTAAAAATCCTCTAAAGGGCATATCGATGAAGTCCCTGGTGCTTGCTTGTTACGCCCAGTTTCGGGTGGGTGCTGGGGGTTAAGGCTTTCGGGCGGTACTCAATGGCATGAGATATTCGACCCGGATTCCGTGGAGACCTGTTCTTGTGCGTCAGCCAGCGTATCCCTTGTGGGTGCCAACGGACTGCGTACGACTCAGGATTAAACCTGTAATGTGGTGTAAGTAGCTGCGTACAGCGTAGCCTGCCTTGCGTGAAGGTGGGGGGAGAGAGGAGCTATGCACACACGCCTGCCGGCCGCAGGTGGTGGTGATATTCTCTTGAAACCACGTTTGCAAAAGAGGCTAATGGATCATTCCGCCCGCCGTGGAAAGCACCTAGGCTGTCCTTTGGGGCAGACGGGGGATTGCAGTGCGGACTAAGTGGCAATCTGGCACCGGTGTGGGCAACCACCCGGCGTGGTACTGAAAGGGAAACCGCTCCTGCGGCAACGGGGAGTGCACTGCGGGGAAAACCGGCCAGACCTAAGCCGTAAGATTAATCCCGTCTGCTGCCGTCATCTTAAACTTATTTTTATTGGAGGGTTTTGCTTGAAATCTGACATACCGGGTCAAAGGCAGAAAAAGAAGTCAAAAAAGAAAGTCAACTTTAAATGGATTATTACGATCTTCCTGTCCACCGTGGTGATTTCTGCGGTATTTTCCACCATATCCAATATGCTGTTGGGGCAAGCCGGGCTTGTTCCTGCGTTTTTCATTCTGCTGGTCATTGTTCTGATCGGCATTTTGTTTGATATCATCGGTGTTGCCGTGACCGCAGCCGATGTAAAACCCTTTCATTCCATGGCTGCCCACCGGGTTCCCGGCGCACAGGAGGCGTTAAAGCTCCTGCGCAATGCCGAGAAGGTTTCCTCCTTCTGCAACGACGTGGTGGGCGACATTTGCGGCATTATTTCCGGTACCGCCTCGGCGTCTATCGTGCTGCTGATTCTGGCGAACCGTCAGGCAATCGGCACAAAGGCGCAGCTGCTGGAAATCGGCATGGCGGCGCTGGTTTCCGGTCTTACCGTTGGCGGTAAGGCAATTGGAAAAACTTTTGCTATGACAAAATCCACCTCGATTGTCCATTGTGCATCGAAGGTGATTTACTATATAAAATCCGCACCGGGAAACCTGAAAAAGCTTCTGGGAAAGCGGAAAAACTAAGGTTGTGTAATTTTGAATTTACTGGAACGTGCGGGGGATCGGCAGGAATTCCTGTCCTTTACTCCGGAGGAGGATGCTGCCCTTTGCCAGGACATCCGCAGCTTCCTGATTGAAAGTGTTTCCAAAACCGGCGGCCATCTGGCGTCCAATCTGGGCGCGGTTGAGCTGACGGTGGCACTGCATAAAGTATTTGACCCCTTTGAGGACCGGATTGTCTTTGACGTAGGTCACCAGTCCTACGTACATAAGATTCTCACCGGGCGCATGGAGGGGTTCTCTCAGCTTCGGAAATTCGGCGGTATGGCTGGCTTTCCGCGTCCCAACGAGTCTGACGCCGATGCATTTGTAGGCGGGCATGCCTCCAATTCCGTTTCGGCGGCATTGGGCATGGCGCGTGCCAGAACGCTGATGGGACAGCATTATCATGTGATTTCCGTGATTGGCGACGGCGCCCTTACCGGCGGACTTGCCTATGAAGGGCTCAATGATGCCGGTCAGAGCCGGGAGCCGCTGATTGTGGTGCTCAACGACAACGGCATGTCCATTCAGCCCAATGTGGGCGGCATTGCAAAATTTCTGGCACGCCAGCGGCTAAAGCCCTCTTATTTTAACTGCAAACGGGTATTCCACGCGGTGACCAACACCATTCCCGGGGGCAAAGCCATTTATCGGGTGGTTCATCGGACGAAAACCTGGATGAAAAACGCGTTGATCGGCAGCAATATGTTCGATGAGATGGGCTTTACCTATTTGGGACCTGTAGATGGGCATGATATTCCAAAGCTGGTGTATCTTCTGGAGCAGGCGAAGAGCTTAAATTGTCCGGTGCTGCTCCATGTGACCACCACCAAGGGCAGAGGCTACAGCTATGCCGAGGAGAATCCTGACGAATACCATGGCGTTTCGGCATTTGATATTAGGTCCGGCTGCTCCGACGGAAGCACTAAGGAGACGTTTTCCTCTGCCTTCGGCAAGACTATGTGCGCCATGGCAAATGAGGACCGGCGAATCTGCGCCATTACTGCTGCCATGGAACAGGGAACCGGTCTTGGACAATTTGCCAGCGACTATCCAAAGCACTTTTTTGATGTGGGCATTGCCGAGGGGCATGCGGTTACCATGGCAAGCGGACTTGCCAAGCAGGGCATGCTGCCGGTGGTGGCGGTGTACTCCACATTTCTCCAGCGCGCCTATGATATGATGATCCACGATACCGCCATTGCAGACCTCCATGTGATCTTTGCAGTGGATCGGGCAGGACTGGTGGGCGCGGACGGAGAAACCCATCACGGTGTATTTGATGTAAGCTATCTGCGCACGGTACCCCATATGAAGCTGTTTGCACCTGCCTCCACGGAGGAGCTTCGAAAGACGCTTCATCATGCTGTTTATGACGTAACGGGTCCTGTGGCGGTGCGATATCCCCGTGGAGGAAATGAGCTGTATTATGACTGCATTTTGGAGAACACGCTGCTCCATGCGGGAGCTGACGCTACCGTGGTATGCTACGGCGCGATGGTATCGGAAGCCATGCGGGCGCAGATGCTGCTGGATCAGGACAATCTCCAATTGGATATCGTAAAGCTATGGCAGCTGGCGCCTCTGGATCTCAGCCTGATTAGTGCGTCCGTCAAGAAGACCGGATGCCTGATTGTGCTGGAGGAGGATGTGCGGCAGGGCTGTCTGGGGCAGGAAATCCTTGCGGGCTTGGCGGAAGCGGGGATTGTGCCAAAGCAGGTGCGCCTGATGAACCTGGGGGATGGCTTTGTGACCCACGGCTCTGTGGCACAGCTGCGCCGGGCGTGGAACATTGACGGTCAGGCTGTTTATGAAACCGTAAAGGAGCTGAAAGGCGTTGAAAAAAGAACGACTGGATGTACTGCTGCAAAATAAAGGGCTGGCGGAAAGCCGGACCAAGGCGCAGGCAATCATTATGGAAGGGCTTGTTTTTGTCGCCGGTCAGCGGGTGGATAAGCCGGGAACGCCTATTGATCCCACGGCGGAGATCGAGGTGCGCGGAAAGCTGTGCCCCTATGTGAGTCGCGGCGGTTTGAAGCTGGAAAAGGCACTGGACTATTTCGGCGTGGTGCCGAAGGACTATGTTTGCAGCGATTCCGGCGCTTCCACCGGCGGCTTTACGGACTGCCTGCTGCAAAAGGGCGCCAAAAAGGTATTTGCCATTGATGTGGGCTACGGTCAGCTGGCGTGGAAGATTCGGGAGGACCCGAGAGTTGTGGTCATGGAGCGGACGAATATCCGAAACGTTACCCCGGAGGATATTGGTGAGCCCCTGGACCTTTCGGTGGTGGATGTGAGCTTTATTTCCCTGAAGCTGGTGCTGCCGGTGATCCGTTCGCTGTTAAAGCCCACCGGCGAGGTGCTTTGCCTCATTAAGCCCCAGTTTGAAGCGGGCAAGGACAAGGTGGGTAAGAAGGGCGTGGTCCGGGAGCTGTCTACCCATATTGAGGTGCTGGAGAACTTCCTGGCGCTGGCGGAATCCCTGGGCTTTACGGTGGAGAATCTGACCTATTCTCCTGTAAAAGGTCCGGAGGGGAATATTGAGTTTCTGGGGCATCTTTGCATGCAGCCGGTGGAGCCTAAGAATTTTACTGCGGCAGGGGTGGCACAGGACGCCCATGAAGCGCTGAAGGGATGAGGACATGAAGAAGATCACGCTGATGCCAAACCCATATCGGGATCGTGGCTACCAGATCACGCGATCTGTGGAGCAGCTTCTGCGCCAAAGCGGGGCAGAGGTGAAAATCTGCCTGCCCTTTCATGTGGACCGGAGCCATGAGCTGCCCAAGGATCTGCACTTTGTTTCCATGGAAGAGGCACTGCGAGAATGCCAGGGGCTTGTTTGCTTTGGCGGCGACGGCACCATTCTCCATGCGGCACGGCTGGTGGGCAGCCGGAGCATTCCGCTTTTGGGGGTCAACACCGGCTCCATGGGCTTTATGGCGGAGCTGGAATGCAATGAGCTGCCGCTGGTGCTGAAGCTGGTCACTGGCGACTTTACGCTGGATTCCAGGATGATGATCCATGTGACCGTAAAGCGCGGCGGTAGAACCATTTATGAGGACAATGCCCTGAATGACGCGGTTGTTACCAAGGGCGCAGTGGCGCGTGTGATCCAGATGTCCATTTCTGTGGACGATCAGGAGGCAATGGAGTTTGACGGCGACGGCATTGTGCTTGCAACGCCCACCGGCACCACTGCATATTCCATGTCTGCCGGGGGACCCATTGTGGAGCCGGGGGCAGAGAATATCATTGTAACCCCCATTTGCGCCCACAGCATGTCCATTCGCTCCCTGGTTTTGGCACGGGATCGTTCCATTACCACCCGAATTGGGCGAATTGGCAAGCGCAGCGCATTTTTGTCCGTAGACGGCGGAAAAGCCTTTCGACTCAGCGCGGAGGATGAGGTGATTGTCACTGCCTCCAATCGAAGCATTCAACTCATTCGGCTCAAGGACACCAGCTTTTACGGCGTCCTGAACCACAAATTTCAGGGGTGATGGGAATGAAAAGTCAGCGTCAGGCAAAAATTCTGGAGATCATCGGACAGCGGGACATTGAAACCCAGGAGCAGCTTCTTACGGCTCTGGAGGAAAACGGCTTCCGCAGCACCCAGGCAACCATTTCCCGGGATATTAAGGACCTGCGAATTGTCAAGGAGCTTTCGGATTCCGGCAGCTATCGGTACACGGTGCAGCAGGCGGAATCGGCAACCTTTGTGTCCCGGCTCAATAACATTTTCCATGAATGCGTTATCAAGCTGGACCATGCCCAGAACATTGTGGTGATTCATACGCTGCCGGGACTTGCCTCTGCGGCATGCTCGGCGGTGGACAGCATGGATATCGGCTATGTGGTCGGCACCATTGCCGGAGACGACACGGGACTGATTATCATGCGGGATTCCGACTATGCCAGAGAATTCTGCGAGGAGCTTCGGGGGATTATCAACAGAGCGAGGTAACGGCGATGCTGGAACTGCTGCACATTGAGAATATCGCGGTGATTCGCCAGGCGGACATTACGTTCCGTCCTGGCTTTAATGCCTTGACCGGCGAAACCGGCGCAGGTAAATCCATTGTGATCGACGCCATTTCCGCCATTTTGGGGCAGAGAGCCTATCGCGATGCCATTCGTACCGGCGCCAATCGCGCATTCATTAGCGCCGTGTTTCATGGCGTGCCTGATTATCCGTGGTTTCAGGAGAATTCCGTGCCCATAGATGGGGGAGAGGTTCTGATTCAGCGGGAGATTTTTGCGGATGGACGAAATGTCTGTCGGGTCAACGGAATTCCGGTGACAGTGTCGATTCTACGGGGATTGGGTCAGCAGCTGATTCAAATCCATGGGCAGCATGACTCGGCACAGCTGTTTGACGAAGCCAATCATCTTTCCATGCTGGATGCCTTTGCAGATCACGATCCATTAATGGAACGGTACCGGAACGCCTATCTTGACATGGATGCGCTGCGCAAGCGAATCCGAAGCTTACAGATGGATGAAGCGGAAAAGGCGCGCCGGGTAGAAAATCTCACGTTTCAGATTCAGGAGATTGATCGGGCGGAATTAAAGGTCGGCGAGGATCAGGAGCTGGAGGAAAAGCGAAAGCTCATGCGCAGCGGCGAAAAGCTGATGAATGCTCTGAATGAAGCGGCAGGTGCGCTCTATGGCGGAGAGGATGCCGACGGCGCGGTGTCACTGGTATCTCAGGCACAGCATGCCTTGGGACTGGTGGCGGATGTTTCCGATGCCATTGACGCTGCCTACAGTCAGGTGACGGAGCTTGGCTATAATATTGTAGATGCAGCGGAACGGGTGCGTGACCTGCGGGACAGCTTTGACTTTTCTCCAGGGGAGCTGGAGAAAGTGGAGTCTCGGCTGGATGTGATTCATCGGCTTCGGCGGAAATATGGCGCCACCTGCGAGGACATTCTGAACTATCAGAAGAAGTGCAAAAAAGAGCTGGACGAGATTCAGATGGCGGACGATACCATTGCTCAGCTGCAAGCGCAGTTCCGCGTGAAGGCAAAGGCAGCAAAGGCGCTGGCGGCAGAGCTGTCGGAAAGCCGCCGTCAAGCGGCAAAGCAGTTTGAGGAGCGCCTGATTTCGGAGCTAAGGCAGCTGGATATGCCGAGAGTGCAGTTTGTGTGCCAGCTGGAGCCTCTGCGTCATTTGGAGGAATCCGGCGGAGACAGCTGCCGGTTTATGATGTCTGCAAACATCGGCGAGGAGCTGCGGCAGATGAACCGGGTGGCTTCCGGCGGTGAGCTGGCTAGAATTATGCTGGCAATGAAAAATGTGCTGTCGGAAAAGGACCATATTCCCACCATGATTTTTGACGAGGTGGACACCGGCGTATCCGGTCGTGCAGCGCAAAAGGTCGCGGAAAAGCTCCACAGTGTGTCTCAGGGCAAGCAGGTGCTGGTGGTTACGCATCTTCCGCAGATTGCAGCCATGGCAGATACCCATTTCCTGATCTCCAAGGCGGAAAAGGACGGGCGCACCTACACCAGCGTTACGCCGCTGACGCTGGAGGGCAGAAAAGAGGAAATTGCCCGGCTCATTGGCGGCGCAAAGATTACGGATAATACCCTGAAAAGTGCAGAGGAAATGCTGCATCGATAAAGAATACAAGGATACGGCAAATTCTTTGTTGCCGTATCCTTTCTTGCTTTTCTCCTGCAAGTATGTTACACTAAAATAGTATACTTTACGATTTACCTTTGGCAACACCGCACAAATGCATCTGCGGGTTCTGACGGATCTTTTTCGCCAGAAATTCGTTTGTAAAACCTTGAAATACACAAA
>CAJKNS010000088.1 GCA_905201305.1 uncultured Eubacteriales bacterium | reverse complement strand
CCGGAACCGTGCTGCTTCGGCAGCGGAAAAGACCCCAGGAGGAAGCTGAAAACCAGGACTACATCGATGAAATCGAGCAGCTGGAGCGTCCTGCCAGAAAGCGCCGGAAATGGTTTGAGCGGAAGCAGCGAATGGAGGACTTTGAGAGCCCCAGTATGAAGATTCGCTTTGCCTTTCAGCAGCTGCTCCGGCGGCGGGAACAGACGGAGCCCATGGCGTACACAAAAACGCCCAACGAGCTGCGGGAGCAGGACAAAGCAGATGCCAACGCCATCATCAATGCCTATAACCGCGTAAAATACGGAACCGGCGCGGTTACGGAGCAGGAGCTTCAGGTGGCGCGGCGATATGTCAAAGGAAGATAGGGTGACACCGCGCGATTCCCAATTATGTGGTGCTGCCATAGCAAAAATCCCGGCTGCACGAAAATTGCAGTCGGGATTTCATCTTGTGCGGTATTGCCCTTTTTAGCGAACGCCGCTGGCGGTATAGTAGGTGCCGGTGGCGCTGCATACGGTTTTTTCCGGTGCGCCCTCCAGCCAGCCGCGGGCAGTGACATATGCCATGGTTCTGCCGCAGGACAAGCAGGTGGCTTCCACAAACAGCCGCTTTCCGGTGGCAATGGGACGTTCATAGGAGACATTCATGCTGATGGTGGGGGTGATGAACTCCCCGGAGCAGAAAAAGGTCAGGCTGCCCATGGTGATGTCCATGGCACCTGCCACAGCGCCGCCGTGCATGACACCCATGGGGTTTCGCATGGCGTCGGTGACGGAAAAGGACAGCAGCAGGGTTTTTGTCTCGAAGTTACAGGACTCAAACCGGTTCTGTATAAACACATTAAAGCTGGGACCGCGCTGGTCGGTTTCAGAGTTGAGACGATTGCTGAATTTTTGACAGGCTTTTTCCATGCCTGCCTGAGAAAAGAGTTCTGGTTCCATGATATCCTCCGGGCTTTTTTGTAGTTATTCTACAGTATGACAGCGGAAAATGCAACAAAAGGACGAAAAAAGGGACGCGCTGGTATATAATCAACCAACGCGCCCAATTTGCTATTCTAAGGTTTAGTTGCCACTCCGCTTTTCCTGAAGCTGGCGGGACAGCTCACCCAGAGAAACGGCAATAATTTCGTTTTTCACGATGATGTTGTCCGGTACCTTAAGATGGACCGGGGCAAAATTCCAGATGGCTTGAATGCCGCCCTCCAGCAGCTTATCGCAGACCTCCTGGGCATGGGGCGCAGGAACGGTGATGATGCCGATATGGACCTTCATCCGACGACATAGGCTGCTCATACGCTTGATGGACAGAATGGGACGTCCGCCCACCTCGCGACCCACCAGAGACTCATCGGCGTCAAAGGCTGCAATCACGTCAACACCATACTCCGAGTAGTTGGTGTAGCTCAAAAGGGCTCTGCCCAGCTGACCGGCGCCAACGATCACGGCGTTGGAGATGTCGTCATAGCCCAGGGCATGCTCCACCTGCGCCATAAGCTCCTTTACGTCGTAGCGTTCTCCCGGAGCACGGTTGACTCCGCAGCTGCTGAGATCATGGCGCACCTGACTGGGGCTGACCTTGACCACCTGACCGATATCGTCGGCAGACACGGCAGTATGCCCTTCGTGGGCTTCGGATTTCAGCATAATAAGATATTGCGGCAGCCGTTGCAGGGTGCCCTGAGAAAGCGCAGCAATCATTTGATAAGCCTCCTAATGTATAGATCTTGTGGATCTGTAAATGTTAAAATCAGGACAGAAGCGCGCCGGAGATCAGGTCGCTGGAAATGCCATATTCCGCCTTCAGCGCCTGGCAAACGGCGCCGCGGACAAAGTTGGCAATGAACATACCCTTCATGACCATGTCATACAGGGGAACGCCGGGACCGGCAACACACTTTTCTTCGCTAATGGCTTCAAAGCCGGCAACGTATGCGGCATCGGTTTCCAGTACCTTTGCTTTCAGTGCTTCATAGTCCTCAATGTCATATTTGGCAGCGCCTGCATCGGGACCGCCAGGACCACCGGGACCTCCAGGACCGCCAGGACCACCGGGACCTCCAGGACCACCGGGACCTCCAGGACCACCGGGTCCACCAGGACCATCGTCACGGAGCATGTTCAGGCTCATTGCAAGCGTACCTGCCATGCGGTCCAGTGCGCCATGGATGGAGCCAAAGGTATAGTTGGTTCCAACATCTGCCTTCCGCTGCTCGTCTGTCAGCCCGTCCAGCAGGGCAAAAAGCTTCTTATTCTGAAGCTGATTAAACTTTGCGATGACAATCATTGCGTCTTTCATGGAATAGCCTCCTTCTCTTCGATCAAACGCTGGAGTATCTCTCTGCATTATACCACGGAGGCAGAAAAAACGCACTGTTCAATTTTCATAATCATCGCCCAGATGACGCTGTCAGCGGATGATTTTTTTCGCTTTGAGGTAGCGTTCCTCCTCGGAGAAGATGCAGCCGCAGTATTTCTGCATATAAAAGCCCTTTTCCCGGGCTTTTTCCTGCCCCTCCTTGAAGTATGGGCGGAAGTCCCGATAGAGAAATTCCACGCCAAACCGGTTGGCGGCATCCTGGGCAATCTCCCGCATGGCATCATGGCGCTGGTAGGGGCTGATGAACAGAGAGGAGGTAAAGGCATCGTAACCGTTTTCCTTGGCGAATTTTGCCGTCTCCCCCAGCCGCATTTCATAGCACTTCATACAGCGCCCGTCGATGTCGGCGGCTACCTCGCGAATGAAGGGGCGCAGCGCATAGTCGTTTTTCTCTATGAGCTTTAGCCCGATCTCCTGAGAATAGTCCCGAAGACAGTTCCGACGGGAGCGATATTCCGTAAAGGGGTGGATATTGGGGTTATACCAAAAGCCGTCGGGACTGAGTCCGTCCCCACGCAGTGTTTCAATGCACATAAGGCTGCACGGCGCACAGCAGATGTGGAGTAATAGTTTCATTTTGACACCTCCAAACATATTGTACATCAAACCGCCCCAGTTGAAAAGAGGGAAAAATGGGCTGTTTTATGGAGAAATTGTGTATATTAGGGGGGCGGTGCTTTACTTTTTGCGCTTTTGTGCTATAATGGATACAATACATTTTGTAGGTTGTGGGAGATGAAACATCCATTCCTGCAATCAGGAGGGTTCCACTATGGCTCAGGATGTTGTACGCTTTGAATCTTTATTTTCTGCACCCGCAGAAAGGTCCCCAGCGCCGGCTTCTTCCGCTGCACTGTTGCCGATTCGTCCGGGACATGATGCGCCGCCTAAAATAGATGCAGGTGCGCCCGCAGTTATGAAGGATAGCTATCAGGATCTGGAGCGAAAATACCGTCACCGGACCTATCAGGCGCAGGAGCTGATGATAGAAAAACTGCTGCGGGGGCATCTGGTGCAGTCTGAGGTGCTGGAACGGAAGCTCAATATGTTTGATCTGCATTTTGAGGGCGAGCAGTTTATGGTGGTTCTGGTCCGTCCTGCGGGAGAGGAAAACAGCTTTGCCGATTATGCCAGCGACATTCGCGACGGCGGACAGGTGGGACTGATCGTCTCCTCTATTTTCTCTGAGCTGCTGGGTGAGCACTATGGCTGCTACCCTACCAATCTCGATGACCGCTATGCCTTTTTGCTGAACTTTTCCGCGGAGGATGAGCTGGAGGTTTCCGCCGATGTTGCTGCCGTCTGCCGGGATGCGGTAAAGTTCATTAAGGATAATTTCTGCCTGTCCCTGCGGGTTTGCGTCAGCGGCATGTCTCAGGGGCTTTACTCTCTGCATGAGTGCTTCCGGGAGACGGATATTGTCTCCGGCGATATGAACACCGTATATGTGGATGGCGTCTGCGTCCGTGCCGAGGGCGGAAAGATCGCAGGCGGTCGCCGTCCGGAGCCGTCTATTGAGAAGCAATATCTTAATGCGCTGGTGACCCAGGATTTCCAGACGGCGCTAGAGCTGACGCTGGAGCGGGTACATAGCCTGTATATGGAGGATGGAAAGCCCGATTTGGACCGGGTCAAGATGTTCCTCAATATGCGGCTCCACACCACCGGCAACGTTCTGGCTGCCCCCATGGACGGCTTGGGGGAGGACGGCAAAAAGCTGGGCGACGATTTTATGCATCTGGACCACTGCAATACCATTGAAGAAGTGGAAAAGTCCCTGACGCAGATCTTCGGCAAGCTGGACAGCCACTTTAACGTTGCGTCCACCGATTATACCGGCACCACCGGCAAGGTGATTCACCTCATCAGCAAGAAGTATATGGAGCCGGATTTGTCGGTGGAAATGATCTGCGACTGCCTGGGCAAATCCCGGAGCTACCTCAGCCGCATGTTTAAGGAAAACACCGGTATGAACCTGCTGGATTATCTCCATACCACCCGGCTCACCGAGGCAAAAAAGCTGCTCAACGACACGGATTTGGGCATTTCGGAGATTGCATCCAAGGTGGGGTATTATTCCGGCTGGACCCTTGCCCGGGTGTTTAAGCGCTATGAGGGCATTACACCCACAGCTTACCGGAAGGCGTTCTGCAATAATCACGAGGAATAACATCACAATCTTCACAAAAGCTACACATTTACATTGCAAAATCTTCACAGTTCTGCTATAATCACCTCTGGAGAAAATTCCAGGGGTGATTTTTATGGACGGATATCAGAGAATCAGCCGCTATAAATCCCAGCTGATGGGCATGGCGGTGATGGTGGTTGTCTACGGGCATCTGCTGTATTACCATAGCTGGCTGAAAAATTATGAGGACCTTAACTTTACCATTTGGTATACCCTGGGGTCTGTGGAGATGTTTATGTTCGTCTCGGGCTTTGGCATTTACCACTCGCTGAAGAAGAACCGGGATTCCTATACCTTTTACCGCAGGCGGCTGTCAAGGCTCCTGCCGTCGTCCCTGCCGGTGATGATCGCCTGGTGTGCCGCCGGTATGCTGATGCGGGATATGACCGTAGGGCAGGCGCTGGGCAACCTTACGGGGCTTGGCTGGTGGTTCCAGCAGAAGCAGCAGTTTAACTGGTATGTTCCGGCGATTCTGGTGCTCTATCTGCTGTCTCCGCTGTTCTTCGACTGCATTGAGCGGATGGGAAAGAAGAGCGTATGGGTATTCCCGGCGCTGTTCATTGTGATTATGGCAGGCTGGGGCTCCAATCTGCTTATGGCAGTGACCCGGTTCCCTACCTATTTCCTGGGGATGTATTTTGGCGCGCGGTTCTATGAGGGGGAAAAGCCCCCCCGCCGTCAGGTCTGGGTTTGGACCGTTGTGGCGCTGATTGCCATGGCGATTGTGCCCTACTTCTTCCTGATCGGCAGAAAGTATCTCTGGAACTATGGCATGTACTGGATCCTGTTTTTCTTCTCCACGCCGGCAACCGCCTTTGGCTTGACCAAACTCATGGAGTGGCAGGAGAAAAATGCCCTGGGACGGAAGGTAAACGGCGCCTGGGACTTTCTGGGTACCCGGTCCTTTGAAATCTATCTCTGCCATCTGGCGTTCTATGAGCTGTGTCTGGCACTGAAGGTGCAGGGATGGGTGAAGTGGATCCTCATTGCGGTGATCGGAACCTGTCTGGGCATCGTTTATCATCAAATCGTGGGCTGGGCAACGGCAAAGTGGAAAGCGAGAAAGACCGCTGCCTCTGTATAAAGTGAGATCACGGGAGAGTCTGCATGGGCGGGCTCTCCTGTTTTACGCATAAAAATACGAAAAACCATAGGATTTTCTCGTGAAATCTGGTATAATCACAGGAAGTATGTAAGGAGTGAGAGTATGAACGCATATCAGCGGATCAGCCGCTATAAGTCCCAGCTCATGGGCATTGCGATTCTGATCGTGGTCTATGGTCACTTTTTCTATTATCACAGCGGACTCAAGGATTATACCCAGCTGAACATTACCATGTGGTATACGGTGGGCTCGGTGGACATTTTTATGTTCCTGTCCGGCTTCGGTATCTACCATTCTCTCAGCAAAAACGATAATCCCCTGCGGTTTTTCCAGCGGCGGATGAGCCGGCTGCTGCCGTCCTATCTGCCGTTTATTGTGCTCTACTGCGTTTTTTCGCTGGCAGTGGGCTGGATGAACAAGTTTCAGGCTTTGGGCAACCTGACCACCTTTGGCTGGTGGGGACAGCAGGGGGGACAGTTCAACTGGTATATTCCCACGATTATCGGGATGTATCTGTTTTCTCCACTGTTTTACCATGTGATCAAGGCCTATGGGCGGAAATCCCTGTGGATGATTCCGCTGCTGTTTTTAATTGAAACCGGCGCCATTGGCAGCAGTCTGATGATTGGTGTCAGCCGGTTCCCGATTTATTTCCTGGGCATGTATTTGGGAAAAGAAGCCATGGAGGAGCGTCAGCTCTCCCGGCGGCATTTGATCGTCTCCGGACTTCTGCTGGTGGTGAGCATGGTGGGGCTGTTTTATCTGGTAAAGCGGCATCCCAATTCCCTGAGCCGGTTTGGATTCTGGTGGCATCCGTTTTTGCTGAGCACTCCGGGCTGTCTGTATTTCACCACCTGGTGCTTGGAAAAGCACGAAAAATGGGGCATTACCCGCTGGATCAATCGCGCACTCGGCTTTTTGGGCAGCCGGAGCTTTGAAATTTATCTGTGGCACCTGATGGTCTATTCCGTGGCGCTGTATCTGGGGCTTCAGGGCTGGGGCATCTGGATTGTCATGGCGATTTTGGGCATTGCGGCAGGCTGCGTATATAGCTTTATCATTACGAAACTCACTTCCCGGAGGAAATCATGAAACAACTTCGCGCAAATCTCCTGCTGCTGCTCACGGCAATGATCTGGGGCGCCGCTTTTGTGGCGCAGAGCGTCAGCATGGATTATGTTGGTCCATTTACGTTTCTGTGCACCCGGTCCATTTTGGGCGGCGTGGTCCTGCTGCCGGTGATTGCGGTGATGGGAAAGGGCAAAAGGAAGAAGGAAGAAGCAAAGCCGGAAAACCGGAAGCTGCTGCTCCTGGGCGGCGTCTGCTGCGGGAGCATGCTGTTTATCGGAAGCGCCCTCCAGCAGATCGGCATTCAGTATACCACTGCCGGAAAAGCGGGATTTATTACCGCCATGTATATGGTGTTGGTGCCCATCTGCGGGCTGTTCTTTGGCAGAAAGCCCGGTGGAAAGACCTGGGGCGCAGTAGTGGTGGCGCTGGTGGGCATGTATCTCCTGTGCCTCTATGGCAGCGGCATTCAGAATCTCAGCAAGGGCGACCTGCTGGAGATGCTCTGCGCGCTGGGCTTTACGGCGCATATTCTGGTGATCGATCGTTTTTCCCCCAAGGTGGACGGAGTGAAGATGAGCTGCATTCAGTTTTTCGTTTGCGGTATTCTGGCGGGGATTTTTATGCTGATGCTGGAGACCCCCAGCTGGGAGAATATCTGCAATGCCGCGATGCCCATCCTCTACGCGGGTATTTTGTCCAGTGGCGTGGGCTATACGCTGCAAATTGTGGCGCAGAAGGATACCCAGCCCACAGTGGCGTCCCTGCTGATGAGCCTGGAGTCGGTGTTCAGTCTGGTGTTTGGCTGGATCATTTTGAAGGAAGCCATGAGCGGTGTGGAGCTGCTGGGCTGCCTGATGATGTTCGCGGCAATTATCTGGGTGCAGCTGCCCGGAAAACATACATAACAATCGCCTGCTGTGGATTGGCCCGCAGCAGGCGATCTATTTTACTTTTTATCCGGTCCGCGATCAAAGCAGGAGAAGGTGCCGGTGGCAAGGAGCTTGTCTCCCGAGGAAATGGTCACCTGGAAGGTCTTGATGGTTCTGCCGGAGTGGATGGGGGTTGCCATCGCGGTCAGGGTGCCCGCTGTCACGTTGGACAGATAGTGAAAATCGCCGCTGAGCGTTACGGGACGATCCCCCAATGCCCGGGCAAAGGCAGACACTACGCAGTCCGCCATGGTGTAGAGCAGTCCGCCGTGGATGGTATCACCGGTGTTTTTGCAGTAATCGGCAACGGAAAGCTGCGCTTCACAGCATTCCGGCTCCAGCCTTGTAATCCGGATGCCGCAGTGATTCATAAAGCGGTTTTCGCAGTTTGTAAACTCCATCTGCTGAGAAAATGTCATAATGGTGTGCCTCCAATTCAAGGGAATTCACCTTGATCTACTTGATCTATTTGTATTATAAAGCCTCTGTCAATTGCTTGACAGGAGGGGAAATGACCGGTACAATAAACTCGGATACTTATGGAAATATCGCATCCTGTTTGTTGTGGTATTATCTCGATTTGTTTTGCGGCAGCACAGGGACCATGTCCCGGAAAGATGAGGTTTTTACATGAACATCACTGACGCAAATATCACAGAGGAAAAGCTGTACCTGTTCAATCAGGGGCAGTATTTTCACAGCTATCGGATTTTTGGCGCGCACCCGGTAGCGGGCGGCGTGCGGTTTACGGTATGGTGCCCGGACGTCAGGTCTGTTGGTGTTGTCGGTTCCTTTAACGACTGGACACCCCAGTATTTAACGCCGCAGGGCAGCACCGGGGTTTATTCCGGCGTCATTGCAGAGGCAAAGCCCGGAGAGCTGTATAAATACCGGATTACATCGGCGGCAGGGGAGACCTTTGACAAGGCGGATCCCTATGCCTTCTGGGCGGAGGTGCGTCCCGGTACGGCGTCCCGCATCGCCCAGCTGGACGGCTACACCTGGCACGACGGACGCTATCAGGCAATCCGCCGGAGCACCAAATCTCCTAGACCCATGAACATCTATGAGGTGCATCTGGGCTCCTGGAAGCAGCAGGAGCACCCGGCGGACCCGGATTATCCGTTTCTCAGCTATCGGCAGCTGGCAGAGGAGCTGATCCCCTATGCCAAGGATATGGGCTATACCCATGTGGAGCTGCTGCCGGTGATGGAGCACCCCTTTGACGGCT
>CAJKNS010000087.1 GCA_905201305.1 uncultured Eubacteriales bacterium | reverse complement strand
TCCAGAGCTTTGTGGAGCTGATTCGTGGGCTCAAGCAGCTGAGTCAGGAGCTGCCTCTGCCGGAGTTTTATGATGAGCTGATGTATCGCACCGGCTATATCCGCATGCTGGAGGAAAAGGACACGCTGGAAAACCGCGCTCGGAAAGAGAACGTTCAGGAGCTGAAATCCAGCATTGTTGGCTATGTGGAAGGGGCAGAAAATCCCACGCTGGCAGGCTTTTTGGAAGAGGTCAGCCTGTATACGGACATTGAACGGTACGATCAGGACGCCGATGCGGCGGTGATGATGACCATGCACAGTGCCAAAGGGCTGGAATTCCCCAATGTGTTCCTGATTGGCATGGAGGACGGACTGTTCCCGGGCATGCGGGTGTTTACGGACCCGGACGAGATGGAAGAGGAACGGCGGCTGTGCTATGTGGCAATCACACGGGCGAAGAAGAAGCTGTATCTGACCCATGCCAAGCAGCGGATGCTCTATGGTCGCACCAGCTTTAACCGGGTGTCCCGGTTCTTAAATGAAATACCCGAGGACTGCCTGGAGGAACGGAAGAAAACCGCTAAGACCCAGCAGTCCACCCAGGGCAGCCGATATTCCGGATATGGCTCCTATGCCGGCGAACGGGCTGCTGCCAAGCGGGCTGCAATGCCCAAGCCGGAGCCTGCTGCACCGATGCTGGAGCTGAACAAGGGCGATGTGGTGGTACATGCCGCCTTTGGCGAGGGCATGGTGGTGAGCATTCTGAAAATGAATGGCGACGCCCTTTTGGAGGTTGCCTTTGACCAGGTGGGCACCAAGCGGCTGATGCTGAAAACTGCCAGTGCCCATATGAAAAAGAAATAACCCGGAAATTTCTGCATAAGCTTCCCATGAGGGGGGAGAAACATGAGAAGACGGCGGCTTCTGCGCTGGTGCATTGTACTCATGCTGATTTTGATTGGAACGGCGGTGCTGCTTCGGACCAGAATCAATCCCCTGACGCAGGAGCTGGCACTGGCGAAAATTACCGATGCGGCGTCCAATGTGATCAACCGGGCGGTGAATCAGCAGATTCAGGAGGGGAATATCCAGTACGACAAGCTGGTGACCCTCCAGCGGGATCAGAGCGGAAATATCACTGCGCTGACCACCAATATGCAGGAGATGAACCGGCTGAAAACGCAGCTATTGGAGATCCTGGACGACGATATCTATAACATTGAGGACGACGAAATCAGCATTTCCCTGGGCAACCTCACGGGAATACAGCTGCTCAGCGGCAGGGGACCGTCCATTCCGGTGAAAATTATAGCGGTCAGCTCCTCCGATGCACAGTTTCAGGGGGAGTTTTCCGATGCCGGCATCAATCAGACCATCCACCGGATCATGATGGAGGTGTCGCTGGATTTGATTGTGCTGCTGCCGTCTGGCACGGTGACGGACCGGGTTTCCACTCAGGTCTGCGTGGCGGAGACGGTGCTGCTGGGACCGGTGCCGGATACCTATGCCTATTTGGATCCTTCGGGATCATTTGCGAAAGAGGGATGACAATGAATCCACAGGAAGAAATTCTGACTCTGACCCGGGAGCTCAATGAAGCGGGGCACCGGTATTATGTGCTGGATGATCCCACCATGCCGGACTTTGAATATGACCGGAAGCTGCGGCAGCTGGAGGAGCTAGAAATGGCATATCCGCAGTTTGCGCAGGCGGATTCTCCTACGAAAAGAGTGGGGGGCGAGGCGCTGTCTCAGTTCCAGCCGGTGGTCCATGAGGTACCGCTTGAGAGTCTACAGGATGTGTTTTCCTTTGAAGAGCTGGAGGAATTTGACCAGCGGATTTCTGAGGAGGCGCCGGATCGCCGGTACAGCGTGGAGCCAAAGGTGGACGGACTGTCGGTGGCACTGGAATATGTGGACGGCGTGTTTGTCCGCGGCGCAACGCGTGGAGACGGAGCTGTAGGCGAGGACGTGACCGAAAATCTCAAGACCATCCGTTCCATTCCGTTAAAGCTGGAAAACGCACCCCAGCGGCTGATTGTCCGGGGTGAGGTGTTTATGCCGAAAAAGGTGTTCCGGGCGCTGAATGAAAAGCGGGAGACGGAGGGACAGAGCCTGTTTGCCAATCCCAGAAATGCGGCGGCGGGCAGCCTTCGTCAGCTGGACCCCAAGATTGCCTCCAAGCGCCAGCTGGATATACTGGTGTTCAATCTTCAGCTCTGCGAGGGCAGGAACTTTGAAAGCCATACCGAGAGCCTTGACTATTTAAAAAGCCTGAAATTTAAGGTGATTCCCTATACCCTCTGTAAGACCCGGGCGGAAATCGAAACTCGGATTACCGCCATTAACGAGGGCAGGGAGGATTTCTCCTTTGATATCGACGGCGCGGTGATTAAGGTCAACAGCCTTTCGCAGCGCCGGCAGTTCGGCAGCACCGCAAAGTTCCCCCGGTGGGCATGCGCCTATAAATATCCCCCGGAGGTCAAGCCAACGGTGGTGGAGAATATTGTGATCCAGGTAGGGCGGACCGGCGTTTTGACGCCCAAGGCGGTGGTGCATCCGGTACGCCTGTCTGGCACCACAGTGACCAATGCGACCCTGCACAATCAGGATTTTATTGCAGAAAAGGACATCCGAATTGGAGACACAGTGCTGATTCGAAAGGCGGGAGAGATCATTCCGGAAATTCTGGAGGTGGATTTCTCCAAGCGCCCGGAGGGGACAGTACCCTACACGCTGCCGACGGTATGTCCGGTCTGCGGCGGACCCACGGAACGTGACCCGGATGGTGCGGCAATTCGCTGTGTCAGTGAAAGCTGTCCGGCACAGAAGGTACGGTTTCTGAGCCATTTTGCCTCCCGAGATGCCATGGACATCGACGGTCTGGGCAGCGCCATTGTGGAGCAGCTTACCGGCGAGGGCTTGGTGGAAACGCCTGCGGATCTCTATCATCTGACGGTGGAGCAGCTGGAGCCGCTGGAGCGCATGGGCGCCCAGTCAGCGAAGAATCTGGTGGCGTCCGTTGAAAAGTCCAAGGAGAACGATCTGTGGCGGCTGCTGTTTGCATTGGGCATCCGGCAGGTGGGCGCCAAGGCGGCAAAGGTCCTGGCACAGCGCTTTGGAACGCTGGAGGGCATCCGTGCTGCAAGTCTTGAGGAGCTGACTGCCGTACCGGATATCGGCGGAATCACTGCGGGAAATATCAAAAGTTGGTTTGAGCGTCCACTCAATCAAAAACTCGTGGAGGAGCTCATGGCAGCCGGACTGAATACCAGGTGCCTGACGGAGATTTCCGACCAGCGATTTGCCGGAAAAACCATCGTGGTAACCGGCACGCTGGAGCAGATGACCCGGCAGGAAGCGACGGAAAAAATCGAGAGCATGGGCGGCAAGGCGGCTGGAAGCGTATCCAGGAAAACCACATTTGTAGTAGCCGGTCCCGGCGCGGGGTCCAAGCTGAAAAAGGCACAGGAGCTTGGAATTCAGGTGCTAACAGAGGAGGAATTCCTGGCGCTGCTCTCCTGATAATCGAATAAAAATTCATAAGGCAACACCGCACAAATGTGTCTGCGGGCTGCGGTATTGCTATAAAAAATCCCGGATCGTGGTTTGCGTGATCCGGGATTTTTTTGCCCATTTTTGATGAAACAGGGGAGGGGAGACGAGGGCGCCTTACGCTGGACTGGCACGGAAAAGCAGGAAGAATAAAACATTTCGTTGCGTTTTGATATTCCCTGAAATTCGATTAAACAAAAGGTTACATAACGGTTACACAAACTTATCAGAGAAAATTTATGTAAACATGCGTAAACCACCTAAAAACGTGATTTCGGGAAATAAATTAACAATGTTACGAAGTGAATAATTCGTCGAAATTGTTACCATTATGATATGAATTCAGAAAATGGAACAAAACGGATACCAAAACATGCACAAAATTAAGCTGCACACAATATACAAGATGTACAAAAAGCGCCGCGGGAAATCAGGAAAAACCAAAATATAATGGTGAAATTTGATTTTGGGGCAAAAAATATTTACAAATTGTCATTGACATTCGCACGAAGATGGAGTATGATTTTGACACAAGCGAAAGCGCTTCATTCATTTTGGCAAAATATAATTTTCGAGGAAACACTTATGAGCAAGAAATTACGAATCGCAGCTCCGTTATGCGGGCTGCTGGCGGTGGCGGTGATTGCACTGTTTTGTATCACCGGTTTTGCCGCCGGAGACGAGGAGACCAGCGCCCAGGCGGTCACCGTGGAAACCATGAACGCCCAGGGAATCGAGGCTCCCACCAAAAATCTGGAGACACTTGCTCCGGTTCAGAATGTAACCCAGGGAGAGCAGAATCCGGAGGAGGAAGAAGAAAACGCCACGCTGGCGCCTACTGGTGTCAGCCCATATGAGCTGACCGACGAAGAACGAATCGCAGTGGAATGTTCGGTGATGTGTGAAGCAGGCGGCGAGGAGGTCCGGGGGCAGATGATGGTTGCCCAGTGCATTCTCGACGGTGCGCAGCGCAACGGTATTTCCGTGATCGACAGCATCGCCAAATATCAGATTGCCTCCACCAGCTACAGCCGTGTGACAGACGAGGTAAAGGAATCCGTTTCCCGGGTGTTTGATGACGGAGAACGCGTAACGGAGGAAAAAGCAGACCTTTGGTACAATCCCGCATTGGTGCAGTCCTCCTGGCATGAGCAGCAGCATTATGTCATTACCATCGGTATGCATCGATTCTTCTGGATGAACGATAATACATAAAACGAACAAAGTATAAAAACAGCCCGAAGCAGGTAACTGCTTCGGGCTCTTGCATTATTTTGCGATATTCGCTTAAGGCTCGCCTGTGGGCTCGGTGTCCGTGGTCTGATCGCTGTCCGTGCGGACGGAGGGGAGACTGGAGAAATAGTCCACGGATTGCTGGGTAAAGACTTTGCCGTAGTCGTCAAATCGGGTGTCGTGGGACGAGGTCAGGAACACCAGGTAGGCGTTGGGATGCTCCTGGGCATATTGCTTGATTGTGCTGCCTTCTGAATAGTAGACGTACACATGCTCCGCAAGGTCAAATGCCTGGTGTCCGACTTCGGGATCCTTTACCAGAACGCCCAGCGTGCAATTCGGTCCCACCGCCTTTTCCAGCGCTTTGTAAGCGTCCTGGAGCATGGACTCCCGGGTGGAATCGGAGTTGTAGACGATGCTGTCGGAGGTTGGGAAGCTGAAGTTATTGAGGATAACCTCCCCGAAGCCCATGGACTCCAGCTGCGCAATCATGGATGCCAAATAGTCCTGCACGTCTTTTTGGGTGGGATCCAGCCAGTAGGAGCCGGCGGAACTCAGCCACAGTGCGCCGCCGGAAATGGCAAGGGCTTCGCTGCTGTGGGCAAGGGCATAGGTGCTGTCGTCCAAGCAGGACATCAGGGCAACGAGATGCATGTCTGCATTTTTTGCACGGGAAATCAGCTGACGAACGGCATCGGTGTCCAGAATGGCGCTGCCGCCTGCCCGCATTTCCAGCACCAGCGTGTTATAAGCTCCGGTGCTGAGGTCCACGGCGCTGACTGCCACGGGATCGTTGAGGGTAACATAGTCCACCAGAAGCCCACGGACCTCATCCGCGGCGAGGTCAATTGTGCCGTCATCCTCTAAAATGGACTCCTCCCGAATGGAATTGCCGGTGACCAGCACAGGGGATTCCACCGGAGCTGCCGCCTGAACGGATTCCGGCGCGCTGGGGGCACTGGAATGGAAGGAGAAATGTGCGCCGTCCTCGGTGTAGACCACATATCGTCCCAGATAGGAGAAGCCGATGAGCCCCGCAATGAATAGTACCAGCAGGACAATGCCGAGAATGATGAGAAACCGCCGAAGCCGCAGCTTATTCCGATAGGTCATAGGGCACTCCTTTTGGCGGACAGACGGCACCAGTCCTCCTGCATTTCCCGCTGGGAGATGGTGAGTCCGGCATCTTCCAGCGCCTGCTCCACCTCGTGGAGCCTTGTGTTTAAAATACCGGAGCAGATAAACACGCCGTCAGGTCGGAGAAAATGGGGCACCACTGCAGAAAGCGGGATAATCACGTCTGCCACAATGTTGGCAAGCACCACGTCGTAGCCGCCCGCGCTGAGGGCTTCCATCATGGTCTTGTCGCCGATGACGTTTCCGGTGACGGCGCGGAATTTCGGCGTGGTCAAACCGTTCAGCGCGGCATTTTCCCGGGCAATATCCTCCGCCTTGGGGTCAATGTCAACGCCGGTGGCTTCCTGTGCGCCAAGGAGCAGTGCGGCAATGGACAAAATTCCGCTGCCGCTGCCCAGATCGATGACCCGCTCCCCGCCGCGGATGGTCTGCTCCAGCGCACGGAGACACATCTGGGTGGAGGCATGGGCGCCGGTGCCGAAGATCATGCCGGGATCCAGCACTACGGGAATCCGGTGCTCCGGATTTTCCGGAGAAAGCCACTGGGGTACAATCAGCAGCCGCTTGCCGATGGGGATGGGCTGATAATACTGCTTCCAGCTCTCCTCCCAATCTTCCTCCTGCAGATTTTGCAGGCTGACCTCCAGAGAGCCCAGATCAGTGCCGGGATTCTGCGCCCGGAAGATTTCCAGCTCGTTTTTCAGCTGGGCAAGCTGCTCCGGCGCCTGGGCGTCGCGGGGGATATAAAGGCGAATCTGGGAGACGTTTTTCATTTTGTTTGCAAGGTCCTCGTCAACATAGTCCCAGTATTGGGTGTTGTCCTTGAGAAATTCGGAAAAATCCTCGCTGTCGTCTATGATAAAGCTGTCGTAGCCAATGGCGGTAAGCCGTGCGCCCAACAGATCGATGGCAGGGGAGATGGTTTTGATGGTCACTTCCAGCCATTCCATGGTGAAATCGCTCCTTTCAATGGTGCTTGATGATATCGAGGCTATTCTACAGGATTTTGGGGGATGATACAACCCCAAAGATATTTTTCGTTTACTTTTTGGTAAAGTGTTGTATAATAAAAAAGTGTTTCGCGGCTGCTTGACCGGCAGCGGTGACGACTGCATTTGAAAGGAATGTGAAAATGAATAAAACACGAAAGGAACTGCTGCCAGGCGTATTCCTGACCGTACAGCCTACCGATAAATTCAAGACCAATTGTCTTTCCCTCAGCCTGATTCGTCCGTTGTGCCGGGAGGAAGCGGCGCTCAATGCCCTTCTGCCGGATGTGATGCTCCGGGGCTGCGGCATGTGCCCGGATATGACCGCCATTTCCGCATGGCTGGATCAGCGCTATGGCGCAGGCATCCAGTCCACCGTCCGGAAAAAGGGAGAGGTGCAGGCAATCGGTCTGTTTCTGGATTACATCAACGAGCGTTATACCCTGGAGGGGGAAAACCTCACCGAGGATGCCTGCCGGCTGCTGGGCAGCTTTTTACTGGAGCCTGTGCTGGAAAACGGCGCATTCCGTAAGGATTATGTGGAGGGCGAGAAAATCAACCTTATCAACGCCATCCAGTCTCAGATCAACGACAAGCGTACCTATGCCTCCATCCGGCTCCGGGAGGAAATGTTTGGAGAGGAAGCATATGGGGTCAGCAAATACGGTGATCCGGAGGACGTGGCAGCCATCACGCCGGAAACGCTCTATGCCCACTATCAGAAGCTTCTGGCAACCTCTCAGGTGGAGCTGATTTTCACAGGCGACGCCGATACGGAGAATTTGGAAAACACCCTGCGGGAGGTATTTGCCGCCCTGCCCAGAGAGCGGCTTGTAAAGACCGGCACAGCGCTGGGCGCCATGCCCGAAGCGGTTCGCGATGTAACCGAGCGGATGGACGTGAGCCAGGGCAAGCTGGTGATGGGCTTCCGGACCGGCATTACCTCCGGTGACGAGCTGTATCCGGCGCTGCTGATGCTCAACGGCGTTTATGGGGGCAGCCTGACCTCCAAACTGTTTATGAACGTCCGGGAGAAGATGAGCCTCTGCTACTATGCATCCTCCGGAATTGACCGGTTTAAGGGCGTTATGGTGGTTTCCTCCGGCGTGGATACCGAGCAGTATGAAACTGCACGGAAGGAGATTCTCAAGCAGCTGGACGCCTGCCGGCAGGGGGAGATTACGGAGGAGGAGCTGGAATCCACCCGGAGCTTCCTGATTTCCAACCTGAAAACAGGGGAGGATTCCCCCTATAATCTGGACGATTTCCAGCTGGGTCAGGTGATCGGCGGCTATGACTACACCGCAGAGTCTCTGGCGGAGTCCTTGAAAACCATTACCATTCCGGACATTCAGGCGGCAGCGGAGCGGCTGCGGCTGGATACGGTCTATTTTCTTTGTGGGGAGGCGGAAGCATGAACGAGCGCTTGTTTGAAAACCTGGGCGAGCGGGTCTATGAGGATACCCTGCCCAACGGTCTGAGAATCAAGGTAGTACCCAAGCGGGGCTTTGCCCGGAGCTATGCCTTCTTTGCCACCAATTACGGCTCCATGGACACCCGCTTCCGGCTGGACGGAAAGCTGATTCCAAAATTCCTGGTGCTGGGGCTGACCAGCTTTCTCGCGCAGATCTCGCTGGTCATCGCGATGGCCGCAACCAATTCGATGCTGGTGAAATATGGGGCGCAGTCGGAATTCGGCGCGGACATTCCGCTCACGGTGCTCGGCATCGTGATGAAGGTCTTCCAGATCATCATCGCCATCACGATCGGCATGTCCGCCGGGTGCATCCCGATTGTCGGCTACAACTACGGAGCCAAGCAGTTTGGCCGCTGCCGCGGCGTGCTCTGGCGGCTGATGGCGGCGGAATTCGTGCTCGGGGCGGTGTCGCTCGTCATCACGCAGTGCTTCCCGCTTCAGCTCATCAGCATTTTCGGCTCGGAGGATGCGCTCTACGAGCGGTTCGCCGTGCTGGCCTTCCGCATCTATCTCTGTATGCTGCCGCTGGCCACGGTCAACAAGGCCGCGTTCATCTTCATGCAGGCGCTGGGCCGGCCGGTG
>CAJKNS010000086.1 GCA_905201305.1 uncultured Eubacteriales bacterium | reverse complement strand
CACCGGCAGCCACTGCCCTGCCGGAATGCGCAGCGCCGCCATGGCACACCCGGCACACAGCCACACAGCCGGCAGCGTGAGCAGCAATTGCAGCTCCACCTTTGCCTGCAGTACCTGTTGCGGAGTCACCGGCAGGCTTTGCAGCAGCCAGAGGGTACCGCCCTCCAGCGACACCGACGGCGCGGCCATGTCGTTCATGGAGGCCAGCAGACAGGCGACCGAGATCGCCAGCGCCGCCAGCGTGCTCTCCGCGCCGGGAAGCATGGCCTTCAAGGGAGCCATCCATTCCCCGCCCTTCACCAGAAGCAGCACGCCGATTGCCAGCAGCACCAGCGCACAGCCCCCCAGCAAGATGCCCCCCGGCAGCCATGGCAGCCATTTCTGAACGCCGGATTTCAGCAGTCCAAAGTTCATTGCAGCCAGCAGGCACAGCGCCCCCAGGAACGCCGCCGCCTCTACCCGGCGCAAAATCGCCAGACAGACCAGAAACGTCAGCAGCCCGATTCCCGCAAAAATCCCCCAAAACACCGCTGCATCCGCAAGCCGGGATTCCGGAAGATTCAGACTGTATTGAAACAGGCAGGGATACAGACTGACCAGCAGCAGGCATCCCAGCGCCAGCGCCCAGGAACGTATTTTTTGATTCAACTCTCTCTTCCTTTCGCCAAAAAGGCTGTTGTCTTCGGAAATCAGGGGTCAAATTCCTTCGATTCGTCATGCTCCGGCTCCACCATCGGCAGATCCATATGGTATGCCTGATTCAGCACCGTGCGCAGGGTATTGATGCCGGACTTTCCCTGGATATCCACCGATGCGCCAGGCATATAAACGCAGTTTAAAATATTCTGCTGATGATGTACCAGATCCTGTGTCACTTGCTCCACATTTCCACGAATTGTCTCGCGATAAACCGTTCTCGCCCCGTGATCCGACTGCAAAATAATAATCGCCGTGGGATCATGTGCCTGAATCTCGTCCACCGCCGCCAGAGCCCGCCGGCTAGCATACTGGAGGAAGCCCAGATAATACCGGGGATCATCCCAATCGTTCCCGTGCTCTGGCGGAATGGGAGTTCCGTCTGCATCATAGAGGAAATTCGTATGGGGGCACTGGACATAGCCCAGAGTCAGCGTCGGTCCGTCCTGAGTGTACTGCCAAGCCGTATCCATCAGCCCCAGCGCCTCCTGAAGCATCTCCGCATAGCCCATTTCCGTTTGCAGCTGCGGCAGCTGTTCCATCCATCCCGACAAATAGGGAATGCCGGGCAGCAGACTGTTCTGATACAGATATACGCAGATGGAATCCTCATGCTGCCGGGTGGTCAGCACCCGAGCGCCGTCGGTGTCCAGAAAGTCCATATGGTTAATCAGGTTGATCCGGTAGCCCATGCCCCGAAACAGCTGATAGAGCCTTGGCTCCGCGCCATCGCCGCTTTCAAAGTATTCCGGAACGCCATAGCCCAAATGATACAGGTCGGGAACCAGCTGCACCGTAACGGTGGATTCCACATTGTAGCTGTCCGTGGAGCAGGAAAAGCCCCGCTGCTCCAGCTGCCGGTAAAAATCGCTGTGATCAAATTCATAGAAATATTCCAGGCATTCCGGTCCCGCGAACTCATCGTAGAGGTAATAGTAGACGTTGGGCAAAGCCTTCTGTTCGCCGCTTGGCGCAGCTTCAAGCAGCGAATCCCGGGTTTCCTCCTGCTGCCGGGACTGGTTCTCCTGATGCTGCGCCAGGAGCTTTGGAACTGCCATTCCCACAGAGGCAATGCTCATTGCGCCAAATGCCAGCACCAGCAATAAGCACGGCACACCGCAGCGCCACCGCTTTCGAATCAGCAGCACCAGCAGCAGGATGCCCAGAAGCAGCACCGCTGCCGTGAGATATCTTGCCCGGAACCAGCTGAGGTGATTCTGAAGTGCTCGGGTGACCAATCCGATATTGGTAAACGCCACCATGCCCAAACTGGAAAGCAGTCCTGCCGCGCCAGCCCGCCGGGTAATCCCCAGCACAATCAGATAGCCTACAGCTCCGATGGCAAGGAAAATTCCGAAAAACATCAGCGCATCCGGTAGCCGCGCCTCCGGAACATTCCTTGCATATTGGAACAGGCAGGGATAGAAGCACACCAGAGCCAGGCTGATGATGGAGCAGAGCACCGGCTGCTTCTCTCTCCCCTGCTTTGGCTCGTTGTTACAGTGCACCCAGCAGCTCCTCCAGCTGGTCCAGCGTGTCGGAGAACACCTTCAGCGCCCGCTGCACAACCTCGGGACCGGTGAGATCCACGCCGGCAATTTTCAGTTCCTCCAGCGGATAGTCGCTGCCGCCGGTGGTCAGGAATTTCAGATAGCCGGAAGGATCGCCGGTTTCATAGATGCCGTCGGCAATGGCAACCGCGGAGCAGAAGCCGGTGGCATACTGGTAGACATAATATGCAGAATAAAAATGGGGAATTCGCGCCCACTCGGCGTCCTGAAGCGGATCCACGGTAACGCCCTTATAATACAGCGCATTGAGCTCGTGATAGCGCTGGCTGAGCACCTGAGCCGTCAAGGGCTCGCCATTCCGGTACATATCATGGGCATCCCGCTCAAACTCCGCAAACAGCGTCTGACGGAATACGGTGGTCCGGAAGCTCTCCAGCAGATGGTTCAGGAGATATGCCCGGCGCTTCTTGTCGGTTTCGGTCTTGAGCAGATACTTGGTCAGCAGCACCTCATTGACCGTAGACGCCACCTCAGCCACCAGCAGCCGATAGTCGTGGTTGGCAAAGCTGTTATTGGCAGAGGAGAAATAGGAATGCATGGCATGTCCCAGCTCGTGCGCCATGGTAAAGGCATCGTCCAGCGCGCCGGTATAGTTCAGCAGCACAAAGGGATGCACCCCATGGACGCCGCAGGAGAATGCGCCGGTGGTCTTGCCCTTGTTCTCATAGACGTCCATCCACTGCTCCCGATATGCCTTGTCCAGCAGTCCGGCATACTCCTCGCCCAGAGGCGCCAGTGCCTTTTTCACCAGGTCCTTGCACTCCTCCAGACCGATTTCATAGGTCACATCCTCCACCATGGGGCAATACAGGTCATACATATGCAGCTCCGAAAGCCCCAGCGCCTTTTTCCGCAGCTGGAGATAACGCTCCATAATGGGCAGTCCCTGATGAATCGCCTCCACCAGTGCGTCATACACCTTTACCGGCACATTGTTGGCAGACAGGCTCTTTTCCAGAGAGCTATTGTAGCCCCGCACCTGAGAGAAATACTCGTCCAGCTTCACCTGACCGCCATAGAGTGCCGCAAAAGTGTTGATATAGCGCTGGAACTCGCCGTGATAGGTTTCAAAGGCTTCCTTCCGGACCCGCTGATCCCGGCTGTCCCGATACAGACCATAGGTGCCGTGGGTCAGGGATGCGGGCTTGCCGTCCTCGCCGGTGATATCCGGGAAGCTCATATCCACGCTCTCCAGCATGGTAAACGCCTCATCCGGCGCCCCAGCCGCATCGGACAGCTGTGCCAGCATTTTTTCCTGGACAGCGGGCAAACTATAGGGACGCTGCCGATCCGTATCCTCCAGAATATGATGGTATTCCTTGAGCTCCGGCAGCTCCATCCAGGCATCCAGCGTTTCCTTGGGGATAGAGAGAATCTCCGGGTCCACAAAGCTCAGCGCCGTGGACAGCGCCACATACAGGCTCATTGCCCGACCTTCCAGCCGCTGCGCCTCCGGATCGCCATTGTCGCCGGACTTATAGAGGTTTGCATAGAGATAGACCAGCTCCACCTGCTCCGTGGCAGCATAAATCTGATCCAGTCCTGCTTTCAGGCTTTCGGGAGACTGCTTCAGGGTTCCCTCCAGCGCACTCAGCGCCTCCACTGCCGTTTTTGCCTTGGCATACGCCTTCTCCCATGCCTCCGGGGTTTCAAATATATCGCTGAGCTTCCACTGGAAGCGGAGGTCCATTTCTTTGCGGTTTTTCAGTGCCATATTCTACACGTCCTTTCCGATATTCGCGGCATTTGGTCGATTCAGCATGCCCACCTCTCAGGAGTTTATTCCACCGGACAGGGGCTTGCCCTTCTGCTGCCACAGGCACTATTGTAGCACGTTTTTCCTGTTTCCTCAACCGTTTCCCCCTTTGCCGCAGGAAATCCCTCCGCCATTTTCCACGGTCCTTCGGGAATGTTTTACCCAATCTAAAGGTTTTGTTCACAGTTTGTTCATATTTATTCGATACTATATCCACGCACAGAGAGCTGTGCGGAACGGAGCGATCACTTGAAACTGATTACTTTTGCGGTGCCCTGCTATAACAGCGCCGCCTATATGGAAAAATGCGTGGACTCTCTGCTGACCGGCGGCGAGGACATTGAGATCATATTGGTGGACGACGGCTCCACCAAGGACGACACCCCTGCCATCTGTGACCGATATGCCCGGCAGTACCCGGACATCGTTCGCGCCATCCATCAGCCCAACGGCGGTCATGGCGAGGGCGTGAATCAGGGGCTTCGGCATGCCACCGGGCTCTATTATAAGGTCGTGGACTCCGACGACTGGCTGGATCCCGACGCCCTGCAAAAGGTATTGCGTCAGCTGCGGATTCAGTCCATGAAAACGCCGCTGGACATGATGCTGTGCAACTATGTCTATGAGCACGTGGCAGACAACACCTCCCGCACCATTGACTATCACAATGTCTTCCCCCAGGACCAGGTGTTCTCCTGGGCGGATTGCGGACATTTCCATCCCAGTCAGTATATTCTGATGCACTCGGTGATCTATCGGACGGAGCTTTTACGGCAGTGCGGACTGACCCTGCCCAAGCACACGTTCTATGTGGACAACATTTTCGTCTACTATCCCCTGCCTCAGGTAAAACGGATGTATTATATGGATCTGGACCTCTACCGCTATTTCATCGGGCGGGAGGATCAGTCCGTCAATGAAAAGGTCATGGTCCAGCGGGTGGATCAGCAGATTCTTGTTACCCGCTTGATGTTCGGCTACTACAATCTGGAGGATCTCCGGAAGCTGGAGCCAAAGCTGGCACGGTATATGTTCCGGTATCTGTCCATGATGCTGTCCATCTGCTCCACCCTCTTAAACCTCGACGGTTCTCCGGAGGCGCTGAAGAAGAAAGAGGACCTCTGGCAGGAGCTTTTAGGGGAGCATCCGGAGCTGTATCGGAAGCTCAAGCTGTTTTCCCTGGCAGCGCTCAGCAATCTGCCCGGTTCCGCCGGACGGAAGGTTGAGGTGGGCGCCTATCGCCTTGCCCATAAGATTTTTAAGTTTAATTGAGATAGCATGGAGCGCTGCAATGCAAAATTGCAGCGCTCCTTTTATCCATTCGATTACAGCTGCTCCAGCAGCTCGCTGAGCACCTGACTGATGACCTGGGGATTGCCTTTTCCCTGGGTCTTTTTCATCATTTGACCCACCAGGGCATGGAAAGCATTCTTGTTGCCGCCCTGATAGTCCTGCACCACCTTCTGGCTCTGGCGCAGCACCTCCTCCGCCATGGAAGCACCTGGGGATCGCTGATCGGCTGGAGTCCCTGGGCTTCGATGATTGCTATAGGATCGCCGTCCTCCCGGAACAGCTGAGCAATCACCTTTTTGCAGGTACCGCCGTTGATCTTTCCCTGTCCCAGCAGGTCAGAGAGCACCGCAATATGCTCAGGGGCAACGGGTACCGCCTGCTCCTCGGGGCAAAGCCGCGCCACCTCGCCGGATACCAGATTCGCAGCCAGCAGCGGATATTCCGTCTCCCCTGCCACGGTTTCGAAGTAGTCGGCAATGTCCTTCCGGGTTACCAGGGTTTCTGCCGCCAGCGAAGTTAGACCATACTTCTCCTGATAGCTTGCCTTCCGCTGATCCGGCAGCACGGGAATGGACTTCCGAATCTCCTCCAGGAATTCCGGGCTTACCACAATGGGCACCAGATCCGGGTCCGGGAAATAGCGGTAATCATCCGCATTCTCCTTGGAACGCATGGAGGAGGTCTTGCCGGTGTTCATGTCAAAGCGCCGGGTCTCCTGAATCACCTCGCCGCCTTCCTCCAATACGCTGACCTGACGGGCATATTCATACTCAATTGCCTTGACCACGTTCTGGAAGCTGTTGAGGTTCTTCATCTCTGTCCGGGTGCCCAGCTTGTCGCTGCTCTTCTTGCGGATGGACAGGTTCACGTCACACCGGAGGGAGCCTTCGTTCATCTTGCAGTCGGAAACGCCGGTGTAGAGGATAATGGCGCGGAGCTTCTGGAGATATGCCTTTGCTTCCTCGGCAGAACGCATATCCGGCTCAGACACGATCTCAATCAGCGGCACGCCGCAGCGGTTGCAGTCGATGAAGGTGCCCTTGCCCTCCTGATGCACCAGCTTGCCTGCGTCCTCCTCAATGTGGATTCTGGTGATGCCGATGCGCTTTTTACCGCTTTCCGTCTCAATGTCCAGATGTCCTTCGCTGCACAGCGGGAGATCATACTGGGAAATCTGATATGCCTTGGGCAGATCGGGATAGAAGTAATTCTTACGGTCCTGCTTGGAATAGGTAGCAATTTTGCAGCCGGTGGCAAGTCCTGCCTTCACCGCATACTCCACCACCTTGCCGTTCAGCACCGGCAGCGAACCGGGCATACCGGTGCACACCGGGCAGCACTGGGTATTGGGCGCCGCACCGAATTTGGTGGAGCAGCCGCAGAAAATCTTTGTGGCGGTTTTCAGCTCTACATGGACCTCCAGTCCAATGACCATCTCATAGTTTGCAATCATGCCTCGCTACCTCCATCCTGCTCAAAGGCAAAGCCTGCCCGATACAATGTTGGCTCCGAGAAGGGCTTTCCGATCAGCTGCATGCCAATGGGCAGCCCGCTTTGATCCTTGCCGCAGGGCAGGGACAGCGCCGGAAGTCCCGCAATATTCACAGGCACCGTATAAACGTCGCCCAGATACATCTCCAACGGATCCTTGGTCTTTTCGCCGATCCGATATGCCGTGGTGGGAGCCACCGGCGCAAGGATCGCATCATAGCCCTCAAACACCCGGTCAAAGGCGCCCTTCAGCAGCGTCCGTACCTGAAGCGCCTTCTTATAATAGGCGTCATAATAGCCCGCCGACAGCACAAAGGAGCCCAGCATAATCCGGCGCTTTACCTCCGCGCCAAAGCCCTGGGTGCGGGTTTCCTTGTAAAGATCGTGGATTTCCTTCACATTCTCTGCCCGGAAGCCATATTTCACGCCGTCAAACCGCGCTAGGTTCGAAGAGGCTTCCGCAGAGGAGATGACATAGTAGGCAGGCAGGGCATATTCCAGCTCCCGGATGCTCACCTCGTCCACCTGTGCGCCCAGAGTTTCCAGCCGATGGGCAGATGCACGGATTGCCGCCGCGATTTCAGGGTTCAGCGCATCCGAAAAATACTCCTTGGGCAGGGCAAACCGCATACCCTTCACGCCATCCTCAATGCCCGCAGTGAGCTTTAAATTGGAGCCGGGCAGGCTGGTGGAATCCCGCTCGTCCTGTCCGCAGATGGCTTCCAAAACCATGGCGTTGTCATAAACGTCCCTGGTGAGCGGTCCGATCTGGTCCAGAGAGGATGCAAATGCAATGAGTCCATAGCGGCTCACCAGACCGTAGGTGGGCTTCATGCCGACCACGCCGCAGAAGGCAGCAGGCTGACGGATGGAGCCGCCGGTATCAGAGCCCAGGGTAAAGGCTGCTTCTCCCGCAGCCACTGCCGCAGCGGAGCCGCCGGAGGAACCGCCGGGTACACAATCAAGGTTCCGGGGATTCCGGGTTATTTTATAATAGGAATTTTCTGTGGAGGAGCCCATGGCAAACTCGTCCATGTTGAGCTTGCCCAGCATAACGGTCTGCTGTTTCCGAATCTTTTCCACGACTGCCGCATCATAAGGAGGCACAAAATGCTCCAGCATTTTTGAAGCGCAGGTGGTGGCGGTTCCCTTGGTACAGATATTATCCTTAATGCCGCAGGGAATACCCGCAAGCACAGGGAGGGATTCGCCCTTTGCCCGCTTTTCGTCCACTGCTGCCGCCTGCTCCAGCGCCAGCTCCCGGGTTACGGTCAGGTAGGCGCCCACATCGCCATCCTTCTGTCCGATGGCGGAAAAATATGCTTCCGCAGCCTCCCGCGCAGAAAGCTCCTTTTTCTCAAGTGCCTGCGCCAGCTGCTTTACTGTCAATTCCGTGATGTTCATGCTTGTCCCTCCTTACTCAACCACCTGGGGCACAAAGATATAGCCGTCCTGCTTTGCCGGTGCATTTTCCAGCAGCAAATCCCGATCAAAGGACGGGCGAACGGTATCCTCCCGCCAGACGTTCTGGAGTCCGCCGATGTGCGCCATGGGTTCTACGCCCGTCGTGTCGATCTTTGCCAGCTGATCGGCAAAGGCAACCACCTCCAGCAGGTCCTTTCGAATGCTCTCCTGCTCTCCGGCAGGAATTTTCAGCATGGAGAGGTCTGCCACATGCTGAATATCGATGCCGGACTGGGTCTCCTTCGATGCCTTGGCGCCGCGCATCACGCCGCTTTCGTCCCGGGCACCAATGCCGAGGACCTCCAGCTGCTCCTCGTCTACGGTGTTGGGGGCATCGGTCAGGGGGCAGGAAGCGTCCTTGAGCTTCGGGAACGCAATGACATCCCGCAGCGACGCCGCCTTAGTCAGCTGCATCACAAACCGGTCCAGACCAAAGGCAAAGCCGGCATGGGGAGGCGTGCCATAGCGGAATGCGTTAACCATAAAGCCAAAGCGCTCGTCAATCTGCTCCTGAGAGAAGCCCAGCGCCTCAAACATCAGGTTCTGGACCTCCCGCTGGTGGATACGAACGGAGCCGCTGCCCAGCTCGATGCCGTTGAGCACCACATCAAATGCCTGGGCGCGCACCCGTCCGGGATCGGTGAGCAAATACTGCACGTCCTCGGGATAGGGCATAGTAAAGGGATGGTGGGTGGAAACCCAGCGTTCCTCCTCCTCGGAGTATTCAAACTGGGGGAAATCGGTGACAAACAGGATGTTCCATTCGTCCCGGCGGAGGTTCAGGTGGTCTGCCAGCTTCAGCCGCAGTCCGCCCAGCACCTTGCGCACGGTGG
>CAJKNS010000085.1 GCA_905201305.1 uncultured Eubacteriales bacterium | reverse complement strand
CGGTTATCCTGGAGGAATTGATCCTTCAAAATCTGCGGGAGATCGTGTCCTTCGCCAGAAGCCATGAAAACCGTTTCGTTCAAATGGTCATGGATATGGATGTAAAGGAACGCAATAAAGGTCTTGCCAAAAAGCGCAAGCTGCTGTCGGAGGGTGAGAAGCGTATCACAGAACTGGATATGATCTTCAAGCGGCTGTATGAGGACAGCATCAGTGGCAAGCTGACAGACGAGCGTTTTCACAAGCTGTCCACCGATTATGAAGTGGAACAGGCTGGTTTGCAGGCACAGGCTGCAATACTCCGTGAGGAAATCGAAGAAGTAGAAGGCAAAAGTGCCGATGTTGACAGGTTTCTGTCCGTTGTCCGCCAATACACCGATATCCCGGAGTTGACACCCCGTATCCTGCATGAGTTCGTTGAGAAGATCGTCATTCACTCAGCGACCGATCCTCATAGCAAAATCAACCGCAGACAAGAGGTAGATATCTACTACAAAGGTATCGGGATTTTGGAAATGTCCAAAGTATTTGATAGCAGGCAAAAATGAAAGAAACGGCATAGCCGAAGCTATACCGTTGCTCTCTCGCCTTAGAATGTTTTCTTAACTGGACACACCTAAGAGGCAGTCCCTTTTTATGATTCATTCAATATTATTTATGCCGCTCCAAACGGATTCACCACCGTCATGAAATTCGCCAGAACCACACTATAGTTCAGGCACTGCTCCGCCTGCTCAATACTTTCGTCCTCGCCGTTCCAGGCGTCAATATCCCGCTTTGCCCGACGGCACAGCAGAATCGCCGCAGCCGCAGCAATCAAATTGGCAAACACATATGGCACCGCGGCGCCAATCGTCTGCTCCAGTCCGACAAACTCCACCAGCCCATCCTGGGTGATGTACGCCGCAGCAATCGACGTGACCGCTCCCAATATCATGCTTGCCACCAGGATCAATACAAATTTGATGACAATTTTCCGTTCCTCACGCTTTGTTGTTTTCATTTTCTTCATCCTCCTCATACACAAAAATATCCTCCACCGTAACCCCGCAGACCCGCGCCAGCTTGAGCGCAAGGGTCACGGACGGGGAATAGTCGCCTCGTTCGATCTGACTGATGGTCTGCCGTGAGGTTCCTACCAGAGCGCCCATTTGCTGCTGGTTGACCCCCAGCCGGGCGCGATACTCCTTGAGATGATTCTTCAGCGGCACACACTCCGCCTCCTTTGACATGGATTCTTTTTATTTTGACAACTTTATTTGTCATTATTAGTATAGAACTGACAAGAAAGCTTGTCAACATGAAATTTGAAAAAATAGCAGCCCCAATTGGAGCTGCTACTTTTCTATTCATATTATTGAGGAGAAAGGTATTCTGGAATCAAGCCAAACGTCCGAAGTACCGCTCGCCTGCGGTGGTATAAGCGTTGATGACCTCGTCAATGCCCATGGACTCGATGGTTTCCACAAAGGTATCCCAGTTTTCGTCGATATCTGCCTCGCCAATGAGGAACTTGCCCACCTGCTCTGCGACATAGGTGGAGATATCCGCATAGTAGCGCTGTACGGTGGCAGTCTCGTCGGCGTCCAGCGTAAAGAGGTTGGTAAAGGAGCTCTTGGTAACCTCGCGCTTGTCGTTCCAAGCGTTCAGCGCCTGCTGCTGTACCTCGTCGTATGCCTCACGCAGAGTTGTTCCGTTGGAAGCAAACATGTTCATGTTGATGGCATAGGCGTTCAGGGCATTGTCGGTGGAAAGCCCCTCGGGGTTATTGGAGATCAGATCGGAGTAATTGGGCTTGCCGTCCTTATATTCCAGGCCCTCGCCCTCAATGCCGTACTGGCAGAGGATAGAGCCGTCCTCGGAGAAGTGATAGTCCAGCCACTCCAGCGCCGTCTCGGGGTCCTTGCAGGAGGTGCAGATCATCAGGTTGATTGCAATGGTGGTGATATCGCCGTGACCAACCGTCTGCCCCGCCTCTACCAGGGGCTCGGAAATACCCTCCAGAGCATAGTCGGGATCGTTTACCTTGCCGGACTCGGTCCACATGCTCATGAACTGGCAATCCTGCCAGAACACCGCATAGGAGCCGGAGGTAATGGCAGAGGAATCCAGCATATCTGAGTTCAGGAGATCGCGGGTAATCAGCCCCTCCTTGTACCAGTCCGCCATCAGGGACAGATACTGCTTATAGGTGTCGGTGGTGAAGCTGTAAACCAGCTCGCCGTTGTCGTCATAGTAGAAGCTCTGGGGAGAGGACTCCGCAGCGGGACCTGCATAGCCGCCCATGGCTGCCAGAAAGGGGCTGCCGGTGATGGAGGCGTCATAGCGCAGGGGCATGGGATACTCGCACAGTCCCTGATCCTTGACCGCTGCCAGAAAATCATGATAATCGTCGATGGTGGTAAGCTCGGAGGTGGTCATGCCAACCTTCTCCACCCAGTCGGAACGTACAATGGCGCCGGTGGTGGTAAAGGAATTATAGCGATAGCCCGCCAGACCGCCGATCTGCCCCTCGTCGTCTACGGTTGCCAGATAGAGCGCAGGATCTGCATCCATCAGCGCGGTATAAGAGGGCGCATACTCGTCCATCATGTCCTGAAGATCGATGACGATCTCGTTTTCAATGAGATAGGGGATAGAATAGGTGCCGGTAATGGCGTAGTTGAGAATATCCGGAAAATCGCCGGATGCAAACATCAGGTTCAGGCTCTCGCTCTGTGCAGGAGGCGCCACCTCGATGTAGTCGATATGAACGCCGGTGCGCTTTTCCAGCTCCTGTACTGCAGTGGAATCGTTCCAGCCGGTAATAGTAGCGTCCATGGCAGGGGAGCCGGTCCAGAAGGTGAAGGTAGTGCCCTCGTCGGCAATGGGCAGCTCCACGCTGGGACGACCTGCAATCAGTTCCTCAATGTTGGAAGGGGTGACATACTTGCTGATGCCTTCCTCCTGAGGTGCAGCTTCCGCAGCGGAAGTCTCCTCCGCAGATGTCTCAGCAATGGGCTCCTGGGGGGCTTGCTCAGTTTCCTGCGCAGATACCGGTGCGTTTTCCTTGGGTGCCGATGCACTGGCAGCTGCGGATTCATTCTTGGCGCCGCAGCCGGTCAGCGCTGCCAACACCATCGCCAAGCTCAGCAGCAGTGCGCACAGCTTAGTTTTCATAGGTATTCCTCCTTGTGAAATTTTCATATCCCCATGATAACACGTTCGCCCGCCGGATAACATCATCAAATTCGTCCACAAAAATCCGTCACTTTTTGTACAGGATCTGTAGTCACCCCTTGACGTTCCCCCGCTCCACCCTTTAAAATAGATCAGTGATTCTAACAGGAAAGGACGCTGACACAGAATGAAGGAACAGGACATGACCCAGTGGGCAGACGCCGGACTGGAGCCCAGCGAAGCCGCCATCCAGGATCATCTTCTCATGGGACTTTTGCAGGATGGGGCGCCCATTCCGGAAGATCATATTCAGCGCCTTGCGGAGTGCGGCATCCGGTTCCACGGGGATCAGTTTGGTCTGATTTCCCTTCAGGTGGTTGCCGTAGACGCCTATGCCTACATTCAGGGGCTGGGACACACCTCTTATTCCGAGGCGCAGCTGGCAGTGAACATTCTGGAGCTGCTGCGGGAGGAATTGGGCAGCCGCAGCGGCACCTATGTATTCAAAGCAAAAAGCGAGGTGCTATGTCTCATCTGCGGCACCGATCCCGATGTGGTTTCCGCACTTCTGATGCAGACCGCCAACGAGCTGGTAGGGCTTCAAAACCGGATTGCAGGCATTCGGCTGTTTGCGGCGGTAAGCCGGGTGCGGGAGGGCTTTTTAGGGCTGCGCACCAGCAAGCAGGTCGTCCGGCAGCTGGGAGAATATCGAGTGCTGCATCTTTCCACCCATCCGGTGCTCCAGGAGGAGATTCTCAGCGCCCCCATGGTTTATCCGCCTCAGCGTCCGGATATCGAAAAGGAACAGGAAATCCTCACGCTGTTTAAATCCGGCAGCTTTCGTCAGGCATCGGAAGTATTCGGCAGTCTGTTCGATCAGGAATATCTGGCGCTGGCAGACCCGTTGATTTTACTGAAGCACAAATGTGCCCAGTACCTGCAGGCATTGCTCTCCTCCTGTCAGGATATGGTGGATGGGGATCTTTCCCCATTGCTCCAGACCCTGTCCCCGGAGCAGGCAATCTTGGAGGCGGTTACATTCCCGGAGGTTCGCGCCCAGATGGAGCATATTTTCGGGCATCTCAACGACTGGGTGCTCGCCGGCAGAAAATCCACCAGCGCCGCCTGGATTATGGACGTGAAAAACTACATCCGCGGCAACTATACCGATCCCGACCTGAACGTCAACCGGGTGGCGGACGAATTTGGAAAGAATCCCTCCTATCTGTCCCGGAGCTTTTTGCGGCTCACAGGCACCAGCATTCTGGACTACATCCATTTCTATCGCATCCAGGAGGCAAAAATCCTCATCGGCAGGGGAGAGACGTTGGCAGCAGCAGCGGCGGCAGTGGGCTATACCAATGTGCTCACCATGTCCCGGGCGTTTAAAAAATACGAGGGCACCACGCCCGGAAAATTCAAATCATAACGGAATTCCCATGGGGCAGCTGCAAAATCTGCGGCTGCCCCATATCCAATTTTGATGGTTCCGGCAGGCAGAAAACGAATCTTGCATTCTTTCTGCCGCTTCTGTATGCTATTGACAGAAAACGAATATTCCGCACTTAGGAGGTTCCGCTATGTCCAATCGTTATGAGCTTTTACTTTCCCCTATTCAGGTTGGCAATGTGCTGTTGAAAAACCGCATGGTTTCCACCGCAGGCATCCCCCATATGCTTCAGGGTACCGAGGAATACCCCACTGATCGTCTGATCTCCCATCTTTCCAACCGTGCCAAAAACGGCGCCGCAGCGGTTTATCTGAACTTTGCCATGCGGACGGATGAGGGTCCCGGCGGTCCTCCCATGAAACCCGGCGAAATTGCCATGAGCTTTCCGCCCCATGATACCGCAGTGAATATTGCAAAAACCAGCGCCCACAACTACCTCTGTCAGACCATCGACGCCATCCGCTACTATGAGTCCATTGCCATCACTCAGCCCATGGGCAGCTTTACCCGAAACGATATGCCCGGCGGTCCTATGAAGGACGGCACCCCCCAGCACGGCGGCGGCGGTCCCATCATGCCCTCCGATCCCATGGAGCAGCTGCGCCAGGAGCAGGAGCAGTGCCGGGGCAGAAGCGTAGACCATATCACAAAAAAGCAGATTCAGGAATTCATCGACTCCACCGTTGCCAATGCAAAGATTCTAAAGCAGTTTGGCTTTGAGATGTTCTCCTTCCACAATGCCTATCACAACGGCACCATGGCAGAATTCTGGTCCACCCACACCAACCACCGTACCGATGAATACGGAGGCTCCGCAAAAAATCGCGCCCGGCTGATGATTGAGGTCATGGACGCCATGAAGCAGACCTTCGGTCGGGATTTCCCCCTGGAGATGCTGATTTCCGTGGACGGTCTGGGCGTCAATCGCGGCGACACCTTTGAGCTGGCAAAGCTGCTGGAGGGCAAGGTGGATATTCTCCATGTGCGCCACGGAGATAAGGATCCCCAGCATCCCATCGGCTTCACCTCCTCCCGTGCGGTTCCCTGCCCCAATCTGGATGCAGCAGCAGCCCTGAAGGAGTCCATTATGAACCGCGGCGGCACCATTAAGGTGGGTGTTTCCGCCGGTCTTCAGAACCCTGATTTTAATGAAAAGATTCTCCGGGAGCACAAGGCGGACATCATCTGCATGTCCCGCGCCTGGATTTGCGACAGCGATTATGGCAAGAAGATTTATGCCGGTCGCGGGGAGGACGTTACCCCCTGCATCCGCTGCAACAAGTGCCATGTGCCCAACGATTCCGACAAATTCCGTTCCTTCTGCTCTGTAAACCCCAAAATCGGCATGGAGTTCAAGTTGGACCAGATGATTGCTCCGGTGGGCGAGAAGAAGAAGGTTGCCATCATCGGCGGCGGTCCTGCGGGCATGAAATGCGCCATCACCTGCGCCGAGCGGGGTCATGACGTAACCATCTACGAAAAGGCTTCTCAGCTGGGCGGTCAGCTGTTCCATGCGGACTATGCCAGCTTTAAGTGGCCCCTGGCGGATTTCAACCACTGGCTGATTCGTCAGGTCTATCAGCACGGCATCAAGGTCTGCCTGAACACCGAAGCCACCAAGGAAATGCTGGCGCCGGAGGGCTATGACGATGTGGTGGTTGCCATTGGTCCCCGTTTCAAGAGTCCCCGTCTTCCCATTGAAGAGGGCACCCGGACCATGCTCTGTGTGGACGTCTACGGGCATGAGGCAGAGCTGCCCCATGAGATCGTCGTCATCGGCGGCAGCGAAACCGGCACCGAAACTGGCATGTATCTGGCAGAGAATGGGCACCATGTAACCGTTATGACCCGTCAGGGCATGCTTGCCCAGGATGCCCCCCATGCCCATTATGTCGTTATGATGATGGATGCTTACGAGCACCTCAAGGGCTTCGACTATGCCCGGAAAATTCAAAAATATGTCTCCGTCACCCCCAAGGGCGTTACCTACATTGACGAGCACGGTGACGAGCAGTTTGTTCCTGCCGATCTGGTGGTACTGTCCGGCGGTGTTGCCGCAGTGCCCGAGCAGTGCGCCGCGTTCTATGGCGCAGGCAAGCATATGCACTATATTGGCGACTGCTACCGTCCCGGCGACGTCCATAAGGCTGTCACCGCAGGCTTTGCCACCGGAAGCCAGATCTAACCTCCTATACCCGTTCCTGCGTTACCTCAAAATACGCAGAAATACGGCTGACCGTGAACTCCGGTCAGCCGTGTTTCATTTTATGTTCCGTTTTTGTTTAGGGCATCGGATTTGCTGCCTGCTGCTTTGCCATTTCCTCCGCAAAGGCAATGGCGTCGGCAATGTCCTGCTCATCGGTATAGATGGTATAGGTGGCATCCATATAAGTCGCCGCATCGGTGATGGTAATCTCAAAATCGCCGGTAAAGCCGGAGATGGTTACCTTTTCACTGGTGGGATAGCTGTAAGGACCGCCCAGACCCACGTTGGAATAGGTCACGGTGCCGTCGGACGTGGAGATGCCTGCGCCCTCTTCGCCATTCTGAGGCTCGCCCATATCGCCGGGTGCGTCACACTGGAAAAAGAACACAAAGTCCTCGCCAACGGTGGCTTCAAAGGTCTGACCGTCGGAGAAGGTGACGGTGCAGGTCTTGGGCGCTTCGGGTTCAGCGGATTCCTCAACGACAGAAACAGGCTCCACCTCGGATGCCACGGACGCTTCCTCCTGTACGGATACCACCGGCTCAGGGGTAGGTGCTTCTTCTGTGGAAGCAGCAGTCTCCGCAGCGGGTGCAGACTGCTCAGCGGGTACGGAACTGGTCATGTTTCCGCCGCAGGCAGTGAGCATGCCGGCAGCCATGCAGGCAACCAGCAGCAGTGCAAGGGTACGCTTTTTCATTTCATTTCCTCCTAACAAAAATTCACTTGGGAGTATTCTCCCATTTGTGCTTATTCGTATTATAAAAGGGGGATACCGCTTTGTCAACGGGGAAGAATCAACGAAATGCATCCGTTTCCTTTGGTGATTTATTTCATAAATATTACAGTGTCTTTCTCTGAATATCATAAACGGATGATTTTACGAAATTGTGCATATTCCTACTCTAAAAGTAGGTCTTATTGTATTCTTTGCCCATTGACCCCGCTCCGCAGCATGGTATATCATAGGGAACACAGCGGATTTCGATTGATTCCGAAATCCAATTTTTATCGGAACGGAGGACCCTTATGCTCAATCAGTTTTCCAGAACACAGCTTCTATTAGGGAAGGCTGCCATGGACCGGCTCCAGCATTCCCATGTGGCGGTGTTCGGCATTGGCGGAGTTGGCGGCTATGTCTGTGAAGCTCTGGTGCGCAGCGGCATCGGCGCCTTTGATCTCATCGACGATGACCGGGTCTGCCTGACCAATCTCAACCGTCAGATCATTGCCACCCGAAAAACCGTAGGAAAATACAAGGCGGAGGTTATGGCGGAGCGGATTCACGACATCAACCCCAACGCCCAGGTGACCGTCCGCAAAACCTTCTTCCTTCCGGAGAATGCCGATGCGTTTCCCTTCGATCAATATGACTATGTGGTAGATGCCATCGACACCGTTTCCGGCAAGCTTGAGCTGGTGATGCAGGCAGACAAGGTTGGCGTCCCCATTATCAGCTCCATGGGTGCAGGAAATAAGCTGGACCCAACTGCATTTCGTGTGGCGGATATCTATGAAACCAAGGTCTGCCCATTGGCGCGGATTATGCGCCGGGAGCTTCGGAAGCGCGGCATTCAGCATTTGAAGGTGGTTTATTCTCAGGAGCCGCCCATTCGTCCTCTGGAGGATATGTCCATCAGCTGCTGCAGCCACTGTATCTGCCCGCCCGGTACCCAGCACAAATGCACTGACCGCCGGGACATTCCCGGAAGCAACGCATTTGTGCCTTCCGTTGCCGGACTGATTATTGCAGGCGAGGTCATTCGGGATCTCACTGCCGGAATTCCCGTGTCCGCGGAGACGCAAAACCCCCCGGAAGTGTTGCAGGCATAGCGCACAAACTTTTCTGTGCGGCTCTGTCAGCTTCCGCCAAACTTTTCCCGCTTGCTCATTTCTCCGTTGACGGAGCGTTTTCCCCCGTGCTACCATAGAGGCAATCAATGGAAAGGGGGAGTATCCCATGGAGCGGATTTTCAAGATTATTATCTTTTTGATTTTGCTGATCTGCCTGGTCATGACGATCCGCCTGTTTGCCATCGGCGGCGTGGTCGCTGACGAATACGGTCTCAGCGGGGCAACCATTTATGGCGGCAAAACCGGTCTTTATATGGCATGGGCGCGGATGTTCCTGCTGCTTGCCGGTTCGTTCCTTGCCTTTCTCCACATTTTTGAGGATTGACCCAAATACCAAAGATACCCTGAACCAGATCGGTTCAGGGTATCTTTTTTTCTCTTAGGGCAACACCGCACAAATTGACAACGAGGATTCAGACAGAGATTTATCGTCGAAAAAAGGCAGTTTTTCGCAGGAATACTTTGTGTATTTC
>CAJKNS010000084.1 GCA_905201305.1 uncultured Eubacteriales bacterium | reverse complement strand
TAAGGCAACACCGCACAATTGCGTCTGCGGGCTTTGGCGGCTCTTTTACCCCACAAATCCGCTGCGAAACCTTGAAATACACAAAGTATTCCGGCGTTTTCGCAACACATTTGTGACGCAAAATCCCTCGCCAAATCTCCTTGCCGAATTATGCGGTATTGCCTTAAAAACAAAAACGCTTATGAGGTAACCATATGAAGAACAAGTTCTTAGAAGCCGGTCAGATCGTGGGTACCCACGGAATCCGCGGCGAGGTAAAAATCATGCCCTGGTGCGACGGTCCCGATTTTCTGAAAGCATTTCGCACCTTTTATATCGAGGGAACCCCTTATCCGGTGGAATCCTCCCGGGTGCACAAGAATATGCTGCTGTGCAAGCTCAAGGGCATCGACGATGTATCCGTTGCCCAGACCTATAAAAACAAAGTGGTCCACATTGACCGGGACAGCGCTCCCATCGCCAGGAATCGGGTGTTTATTGCCGACCTGATTGGACTGCCGGTGTATGCAGAGGGGCAGGAAATCGGCGTGCTCAAGGACGTCTATACCGGTCCCGCCAATGATGTTTATATCGTCAAAGGGCAGAAGGAATATATGATCCCTGCGGTTTCCGAATTTCTGGAGGACGTGAACGTGGACGAGGGCTACATCAAGGTCCACCTGCTGGAGGGCATGGCAACGGATGAGAATTGACGTACTGACCCTGTTTCCCGACACCATGAACGCCATTTTTTCCGAAAGCATTCTGGGCAGGGCACAAAAAAAGGGCATATTAAGCCTCAACGCCCACCAGATTCGGGACTATACCACCAACCGTCAGAACCAGGTGGACGACTATCCCTATGGCGGCGGACAGGGCGCGATTATGCAGGCAGACCCGCTGTATCGCTGCTGGTGCGGCGTGCAGGATGAAATCGGCGGTCACGCTCATACCATTTATATGTCCCCCTGCGGCAAGACCTTCTGTCAGGAGGATGCAAGGCGGCTGGCGCAGCTGGACAACCTGATTCTGGTCTGCGGTCACTATGAGGGCATTGACCAGCGGTTTATTGACGAGTGCGTGGATGAGGAGATTTCCATCGGCGATTTTGTGCTTACCGGCGGAGAATTGGCTGCCATGACAGTCACCGACGCCGTTTGCCGTCTGGTGCCCGGCGTCCTGTCGGAATCCGTCTGCTATGAGGATGAAAGCCATTGGAACGGTCTATTGGAATATCCCCAGTATTCCCGTCCGGAGGTCTGGCACGGCATGGCGGTTCCTCCGGTGCTGCTGTCCGGCAACCATCAGCTGGTGGATCGCTGGCGAAAAAAGCAGTCCATCTTCCGTACCCGGGAACGCCGTCCGGATTTGGCGGAAAAAATCACCCTGCCTCATAAAACCCGGGCAGAAAAAAAGTTTATTCATGAGCTGGAAACCGAATGGGAGGAATATTGTCATGAACGAAGCGGTAAAAACTCTGAAGCAGTGGATTGACAGCTCCGACAACATCGTATTTTTCGGTGGTGCGGGCGTCTCCACTGAGTCCGGCATCAAGGACTTTCGTAGCGTAGACGGTCTGTATCACATGAAGTTCAAATATCCCCCGGAAACCATGCTTTCCCACAGCTTTTTTGAATCCCACACCGAGGAATTCTATGATTTCTACCGGAAGCAGCTGATGCCACCGGAGGATATCGCGCCCAATACCGCCCACCAGCGGCTTGCTCAGCTGGAACAGGAGGGAAAGCTCCGGGCTATCGTCACCCAGAATGTAGACGGGCTCCACGAAAAGGCAGGAAGCAAGGTCATTTACAATCTCCACGGCTCCATCTATCAGAACCGCTGCATGCGCTGCGGCAAGCGGTTTGACGGACTGGAGGGCGCCCGGGTGATCCGGAACGCAGCCGGAATCCCCCGCTGTGACTGCGGCGGCATCATCAAGCCCGACGTGGTGCTCTATGAGGAGGGACTGGACCAGGACGTGCTGGAGGGTGCAATCCATGCCATTGCCGCTGCCGACGTATTGATCGTAGGCGGCACCTCTTTGACCGTTTATCCCGCCGCCGGACTGATCCGGTATTATCGGGGCAGCAAGCTGGTGCTCATCAACCGGGATGAAACGCCCTATGACCGGGAAGCCGATCTGGTGATTCGCGACCCCATCGGCGCTGTTTTTGCACAAATTTAACCGTCTCGCTCCGTTCCTTTTTGGGAACGGAGCGGTTTTTTTTGCTTGCCACTTTTCAACTGAGACGCGGTGTGTTATAATGTGAAAATTAGGATGGGGTCATTATAGGCACCCTAATATAGATGTAGATTACTGTACGAAAGGACATTATTATAATGGGTTTATTTTCCAACACCATGAACAAGCTGTTCGGCACCCATTCCCAGCGGGAGGTCAAAGCCATCACTCCCATTGTGGACCGCATTGAGGCGCTGGGCGACACCTATCATGCCATGAGCGAGGCGGAGCTGAAAAGCCAGACCGACGTGCTCAAGGGTCGTCTCCAGAAGGGTGAATCCCTGGACGACATTCTGCCCGATGCCTTTGCTGCCATTCGTGAGGCAGCAGACCGGGTATTGGGCATGCGTCCCTATCGGGTGCAGCTCATCGGCGGCATCATCCTCCATCAGGGTCGAATCGCCGAGATGAAAACCGGTGAAGGTAAAACGCTGGTGGAAATTCTCCCCGCTTACCTCAACGCTCTCACCGGAAACGGCGTCCACATTGTCACCGTCAACGACTATCTGGCAAAGCGTGACTCCGAGTGGATGGGCAAGGTCTTCCACTACATGGGTCTGTCCGTGGGTCTGATTATCCACGGGCTCACCAACCAGCAGCGGAAGGAAGCCTATGCTGCCGACATTACCTACGGCACCAACAACGAAATGGGCTTTGACTACCTCCGTGACAACATGGCAACCTATAAAACCGAGATGGTGCAGCGCGGTCACGCCTTTGGCATCGTGGACGAGGTGGACTCCATCCTCATTGATGAAGCCCGTACCCCTCTGATTATCTCCGGCAAGGGCGAGGCATCCTCTCAGCTCTATGCCCAGGCAGACAGTCTGGTGGCGCGGATGAAGAAGATGGTCTTTGCCGACACCGACGATAAGGAAGCCCAGGACGATCTGGACTGCGACTATATCGTCAACGAGAAGGACCGGACTGCCACCCTGACCGCTTCCGGTATCAAAAAGGCAGAGCAGTTCTTTGGCATTGAAAACCTGTCCGATCCCGAGAACAACACCATTTCCCACCATGTAAATCAGGCGCTCAAAGCCCGTGGCGTCATGCGCCGGGATATTGACTACGTGGTCAAGGACGGTCAGGTCATCATCGTAGATGAATTCACCGGACGACTGATGTATGGCCGCCGCTACTCCGAGGGTCTGCATCAAGCCATCGAGGCAAAGGAAGGCGTGGATGTTGCCAACGAGTCCAAAACCCTTGCCACCATTACCTTCCAGAACTATTTCCGTCTTTACAACAAACTCTCCGGTATGACCGGTACCGCGCTGACCGAGGAAGACGAGTTCATTCAGATCTACAATCTGGACGTCATCGAGATTCCCACTAACAAGCCCGTGATTCGTATTGACCATCCTGATGTGGTTTACAAGACCGAGACAGGAAAGTTCCGCGCAGTGATTGCCCAGGTGAAGGAGTGTCATGAAAAGGGTCAGCCTGTGCTGGTGGGCACCATCTCCATTGAGAAGTCCGAGGTGCTCTCCAAGCTGCTGAAAAAGGAAGGCATTGCCCATAACGTTTTGAACGCCAAGCACCACGAGAAGGAAGCAGAGATCGTTGCCCAGGCAGGTAAGCTGGGGGCTGTAACCATTGCCACCAACATGGCTGGTCGTGGTACCGATATTATGCTGGGCGGCAACCCGGAGTTTATGGCAAAGAATGACCTCCGGAAGCAGGGCATGGATGAGGAGCTGATTATCGAGTCCAACTCCTATGCCGACACCGACAACGAGGAAATTCTCGCTGCCCGCGCCGCCTACACCGAGCTCTACAATAAATATCACGCCGAAACCTCCCAGGAGGCAGAAAAGGTCCGTGCTGCTGGCGGTCTGTTTGTCATCGGCACCGAGCGTCACGAATCCCGGCGTATTGATAACCAGCTGCGCGGTCGTTCCGGTCGTCAGGGCGATCCCGGTGAAACCCGGTTCTATATCTCCCTGGAGGACGATCTGATGCGTCTGTTCGGCTCCGAGCGTGTGTCCTCCATGATGGACCGTCTTGGTCTGGACGAAGACACCCCCATTGACCAGAAGATCCTCTCCGGCGCCATCGAAAACGCCCAGAAGAAGAAGGAGAGCATCAACTTCCAGACCCGTAAAAACGTGCTGGAATACGACGACGTGATGAACACCCAGCGTAAGGTGATCTATGAGCAGCGCCAGAAGGTGCTGGACGGCGAGGATCTTCAGGACTCCCTGCACACCATGCGCAAAAATGTGTTCACCTCCGATATCCACTCCGTCATGGGCGAAAAGGGCTATCTGGAGGATCGGGAGGAGCTTCAGGAAATCCTCAAAAATATGGAGGGGCTCTACTTCCCCAAGGGCGCTTACAATCCCAGCGACGAGGAGCTTTCCTCTCTCACTGCCGACACGCTGCTGGACAAGCTCATGGCGCTTGCCGATCAGGTCTATGCCGTGAAGGAAGCCGCCTATGGCTCCCCCCTGATGCGGGAGGCAGAGCGCGTGATTACCCTCCGGGTGGTGGATGAATACTGGATGGATCAGATTGACGCCATGCAGGATCTGCGGCAGGGCATTGTGCTCCGGGCTTACGGTCAGAGCGATCCTCTGGTGGAGTATAAGCGGGAAGGCTATGCCATGTTTGAAGCCATGAACCGTTCCATTCAGGAGGAAACCACCCGCCGTCTGTTCCTGTTCCGGATTCAGCGGAACGAGCCTCTGAAGCGCGAGAAGGTGGCAAAGGTCACCGCTGCCGGCGCCGGAGACGATAAATCCGTCAAAAAAGCGCCCATGAAGAAAAAAATCAAGGTAGGGCGCAACGATCCCTGCCCCTGCGGCTCCGGTAAAAAGTATAAGAACTGCTGCCTGGATAAAGACATGGCAGCCGGTAAAAACGTTGAATCCTGAGGAGGCGCCATGAGCTTTCATGATCTCCGCAGGGGAGCGCTCCTCTGCTACCAAAGCGACCTGCTTCGTCACCCCCACGGGTTTACCACCCGTTTGGGGGGCGTCAGCACCGGGTATCTTGCCGCTATGAACTTAGGGCTTTCCCGTGGCGACAGCAGGGATAATGTACTGAAAAACTATGAAATTCTCGGGGATGCCATTGGCTTTGATCCCCATAAAACCGTGCAGGCAGTCCAGGTTCACGGGGATGCCGTGCGCCTTTGCACCGAAGAAGACTGGGGTAAGGGACTCTATGCCCATACCGATTATGAGGCAGACGGTCTGATGACCAATGTGCCCGGAACCGCGCTGGTGGTATTCTCCGCCGACTGCGGCACCATTCTTTTGGAGGACCCGGTAACCGGTGCAGTAGGCGCCTGTCATGCCGGTTGGCGCGGAACCGCACTGGGCATTGCAGGAAAAACCGCAGCTGCCATGGCAAGTGCCTATGGCTGTGATCCCAAAAACATTCGGGCAGCCCTGGGTCCCTGCATCTCTCCCTGCTGCTTTGAAACCGATGAAGATGTGCCCCAGGCGATGATTGCCGCGTTGGGGGACGAGGCGATGCCTGCCATCACAAAAAACGGTGCAAAATACCATGTGGATATTAAATATCTCAACCGGCTGTTCCTGCAAAAAGCAGGCGTTCTGCCGGAGCATATGGACACCAGCCCTCTGTGTACCGCCTGCGATCCCGACCTGTTCTGGTCCGCCCGGCGGCATAAGGATCAGCGTGGCTCTCTGGGTGCCATCATCGTCGCAGGAGGAGCCAGATGAGCCGCCGGACGTTATGCGGCATACTCGCCGCCTGTCTGGTCCTCTCTCAGCTGTCCGCCTGCGGTAAGAAAACCGCAGAAACCAGCACCCCGGCTTCCTCCTTCGGCATACAAGCCAGCACGGCGGAGCCTGCTATGGATTCCGCTCTGGAGTCGCCGGTTTCCGTATCCTCCGGTACCTTTTCCATGCCCTATAACGGCAGCTATGGCTGGAACCCCTATGCCTGCCGCAGTCTGGAAAATCAGGCGGTGATGCAGATGGTTTACCAGGGGCTGTTTACCCTGAATCAGACTTTCGACGCCGAGCCTGTGCTCTGTCAGGAATACAGCGTCAGCGACGACGGAATGACCTATACCCTGACGCTGCAAAACGCATGGTTTTCGAGTGGCAGCAGCCTGACTGCTTATGACGTCACCTATTCCCTTGCCCAGGCGCAGGAATCCGAGCTGTATGCCGAACGTTTTACCAATGTCACAGGCTTTGAAGCCCTGGACGACAGCACGGTGCTCATTTATCTCAGCCGGCCCAATGACCGGCTCCCCTGCCTGCTGAATTTCCCCATCATTCCCAGCAATGCTTCCCCCGACGGCGCACCTGCGGGTACAGGTCCCTTTGTGCGCAACGGTGACGTACTGACGCTGGATCAAAATTGGTGGCAGGGCGCAGAGAATGTCCATTTTAATACCGTTACTCTGTGCTCCAGCAGTTCTGCAGAGGACACCCGGGACAATTTCGAAATGGACAATGTGGATCTGGTCTATAACGATCCCCAGTCTGCCACCGCCGCTACGTTCCACTGCGACTATGAGCTGTGGAACAGTCCCAACACGGTAATGCAGTATATCGGCTTCAACCTGATCACCGGCATGTGCTCCTCCAAGGACATCCGCACTGCCATCATTCGTGCCATTGACCGCGCCGGCATTGCAGAATCGGTCTATCACAACTTTGCCGATCCCACCGCCCTGCCGGTTCCCGCCATCAGCAGCATGTATGATGCCGAGCTTGCGCGCAATTATGAGTATGACGCCGATGCTGCCTTTGCGCAGCTGCAGGGCAGCTCCATGTTCTATCTGCCGGACGACGATCCCCGAATGACCGGCGGTCCCGGCACGCAGAAAACACAGCAGCTCACCCAGAGCGCCGACGACACCGCCGAAGGCAGCACGTTAGAAGAGGAAGAGCCGCTCCTTGACGACGAAGAGCCCGACCCCAACGCTGCCGACACCCAGACCGATCCGGCGCAGGAAGAGGAAACCGTCTATAACGGGCTGGTGATGATTGTCTTATCCGGCAACGCCAATCGCGTCACTGCAGCAAAACAGGCTGCAAGCAATCTGGAGGATGTGGGCTTTACCGTTACCGTCAAGTCGCTGACCGAAGATGAATTTCTCAATGCGCTAAGCGCCGGCAACTACGATCTCTACTATGCCGATGTATGCCTGCGTCCCGACATGGATCTTCGTTCCCTGCTGTCTTCCGGCGGCGACCTGAACTATGGCGGCATTCCGGAGGATTCCACCCTGTCCGATTTGCTGGACAGCGCCCTGGAGAACAGCGGCAATCACTACGATCTCTATCAGCACGTTATGGATCAGGGCTATCTTTGCCCCATCCTTTTTGAAAACAACGCCGTTTTCACCGCCCGCGGGGTCTTTACCGGACTTACTCCGGCCCCCGGGAATCTCATTTATCACATCGAAAACATCACAGTAAAATGACACAGGACAGGAAAATGGAGGTTCAAACAATGAATCAGGTTTATCGCTGCTACACGGAAAAGCGGGACGGCTTTCAGGTTGAAGCCGGAAGTCTTTTGCGGGATCTACGGGATCAGCTGGGCATTACCGGTCTGAAGCGTCTGCGGATTCTCTGCCGGTACGATGCCCAGGGTCTTAGCCCCGAGGTCTATGCCAGCGCCCGTCAGACCGTATTCTCAGAGCCGATGGTGGACGACTGCTATGACGAAACCATGCCGGACTTGGGCGACTGCACGGTGTTTGCCGTGGAATCTCTTCCAGGTCAGTACGATCAGCGCGCCGATTCCTGTGCCCAGTGCATCGGAATTCTGACCTGCGGTGAACGTCCGCTGGTTTCCGCCGCAAAGGTCTATGCCCTTTATGGCAGCATCACCGCAGAAGAGCTCCAGCGCATTAAGGAATATGTCATCAACCCCGTGGAGAGCCGGGAAGCCAGTCTGGAAAAGCCCCAGAGTCTGGAGCAGTCCTATGCCATTCCCACAGAGGTCGCTACCCTCACCGGCTTTATCACCCTGACGCCGGACACCCTTGCGCCCCTGATCGATCAATACGGTCTTGCCATGGATGTGGACGATCTCCGCTTCTTCCAGAACTATTTTAAGAACGAAGCCCATCGGGACCCCACCATCACCGAGCTGAAGGTGGTAGACACCTATTGGTCCGACCACTGCCGCCACACCACCTTTTCCACCCACATCGACCAGGCGGATATTCAGGATGAAGACGTCAAGAACGCCTATGATCTTTATCTCCAGTGCCGTCAGGAGGTCTATGGGGAGAAGGCAAAAACCCGTCCCATTACCCTGATGGACATGGGCACCTTGGCAGCCAAGACTCTGAAGAAGCGCGGCATTCTTCAGCATCTGGACGAGTCCGAGGAAATCAACGCCTGCTCAGTACATATTGACGCAGACATGGACGGCAAGCCCGAGGACTGGCTGCTGATGTTCAAGAACGAAACCCACAACCATCCCACGGAGATCGAGCCCTTCGGCGGCGCAGCCACCTGTGTGGGCGGCGCAATTCGTGACCCCCTGTCCGGCAGAAGCTATGTCTATCAGGCAATGCGTGTCACCGGCGCAGGCGATCCCACCGTTCCCATCTCCGATACCCTGCCCGGCAAGCTCCCACAGCGGAAGCTTACCACCACCGCAGCAGCGGGCTATTCCTCCTACGGCAACCAGATCGGTCTTGCTACGGGACTGGTTCACGAGTTCTATCATCCCGGCTACATTGCAAAACGTATGGAAATCGGCGCTGTGGTAGGTGCAGCACCTGCCTCCAATGTGGTTCGTCTGACCCCTGCGCCCGGTGACCGGGTGATTCTGCTGGGCGGACGCACCGGACGGGACGGCTGCGGCGGTGCAACCGGCTCCTCCAAAAGCCACAACCTTCACTCCCTGGAAACCTGCGGAGCAGAGGTTCAGAAGGGCAACGCCCCTGAGGAGCGGAAGCTTCAACGCCTGTTCCGCAACGGCGAAGCCACCCGAATGATCAAGCGCTGCAACGACTTCGGCGCAGGCGGCGTCT
>CAJKNS010000083.1 GCA_905201305.1 uncultured Eubacteriales bacterium | reverse complement strand
CACACGGAGATTATCGCCGAAGCCGGGCCACAGGAAGTTGCCGTCGTCGTCGGTACGGAACCAGTTGACGTTGAAGATTTTCGGGGGATTGGGGATTTTCTTGCCCATGTCCAGCCAGTGCTGCCAGTAGTCGCCCATGTGGTAGCCGCAGAAGGGGCGCATTGCCATGGGATCACGGCGAAGCACACCCACTGCACCGGTGGCTGCTGCGGTGGTTTCAGACGCCATAATGGAGCCGACGAATACGCCGTGCTGCCAGGAACGGGACTGATAGACCAGAGGCGCAGTCTTTGCCCGGCGTCCGCCAAAGATGATGGCAGAGATGGGCACGCCCTGGGGATTGTCGAACTCAGGGGAGATGCAGGGGCAATTCTTGGCGGGAGCGGTGAAACGGGAGTTGGGATGCGCGCCCTTTTCCGTGGAGGTTTCGCCGTTCCAGGGACGACCCTGCCAATCCTCGGCATTGGTAGGAGGTGTCTTGTTCATGCCTTCCCACCAAACGGTGTTGTCGTCCTTATTGAGCACCACGTTGGTGAACAGGGTGTTCTTTGCGGTGGAAGCCAGAGCGTTGGGGTTGGATTTGGCGGAGGTGCCGGGTGCTACGCCGAAGAAGCCGTTTTCGGGGTTTACCGCCCAGAGTCTGCCGTCGGGACCAATGCGCAGCCATGCGATATCGTCGCCTACAGTCCAGACCTTGTAGCCCTTCTTCCGGTATTCCTCGGGGGGCACCAGCATAGCCAGGTTGGTTTTACCGCAGGCAGAGGGGAAAGCGGCGGTGACATAGCGGATCTCACCCTGGGGGTTCTGAATGCCCAGAATCAGCATGTGCTCTGCCATCCAGTCCTCTTTTCTGCCCAGATAGGAGGCGATGCGCAGGGCAAAGCACTTTTTACCCAGCAGCACGTTGCCGCCGTAGCCGGAGTTGATGGACATAATGGTGTTATCCTCGGGGAACTGAACGATATAGCGCTCCTCGGGGTTCAGATCGGCTTTTGCATGAAGCCCCTTGATGAAATCGCCGTCGGTGCCCAGCGCGTCCAGCACGGGGGTGCCGATGCGGGTCATGATGTTCATGGAAATGACAACATAGATGGAGTCGGTGACCTCAATGCCATATTTGGCAAAGGGGGAGCCGACAATGCTCATGGAGTAGGGGATGACGTACATGGTGCGGCCCTTCATGGCGCCGTCATAGAGCTTTTCGAGCTTTGCGTACATCTCCTGGGGGTCCATCCAGTTGTTGGTGGGACCTGCGTCCTCTTCTTTTCTGGAGCAGATAAATGTGCGGCTTTCTACCCGCGCCACGTCGTTGGGATCGGAGCGGTGGAGATAGCAGCCGGGAAGCTTTTCCTGATTGAGCGTGATGAATTCGCCGGTGGAAACAGCCTCGGCAGTGAGTCGGTCCAGCTGTGCTTTGTCACCGGTAATGAGTTCTACAGCGTCAGGCTTCAGCAGCGGGATCACCTCATCCAGCCAGGCGTTCACCTTGACATTGTTGGTAAGTGCCATAAATTTGTTCCTCCATATATACTGCCCCGTTCCTCGTAGCTGAAAGGGAGCAGCAAGATTTACATGTTAATCATATAATAATTTCCTGCACTTTTCAAGGGAAAATGCAGAATCCTTAAAATCTATTGCATTAAAGCGATAAACAACCGGAAGAAAACGAAAGGTTCTGTGAAAAATCACGGAATATCAGTTGCAATACGGAAGAAATTTTGATATATTAATAGAAACCTGCCGGTGGGACCGGCATTCATGGGAGGAAGAAGCATGAAACAACTCAAACGAATCATCTGCCTGGTGCTGGCGGCGGGGATGCTCCTTGGCATGCTCAGCGGCTGCGGAAGTAAGAAAAAGCCCGTTGCAACCCTGACGCTGGAGGGCGGCGATCAGATTACCATCTATCTCTATCCCGATCAGGCGCCCAATACCGTGGCAAACTTTATCTCCCTTGCCAACTCCGGCTTCTATGACGGCTTGACCTTCCACCGGGTGGTTGAGGACTTTATTATGCAGGGCGGCGATCCCAACGGCGACGGCACCGGCGGACCCGGCTACACCATCGACGGCGAGTTCTCCGACAACGGCTTTAAAAAGAACGATATTAAAATGGAAACCGGCGTCATCGCCATGGCGCGGTTCTCTGACAGCGGCAGCGATACGGAAGCTGCCTATAACTCCGCTGGCAGCCAGTTCTTTATCCTGATGGCGGATAAGGACAGCCTCCAGGGGCAGTATGCCGCCTTCGGCAAGGTGTTCTCCGGCATGAATATTCTCACAAAGCTCTCCCAGTGCGACGTGGACTCCAACGATAAGCCCAGAAAGGACATCGTCATTGAGTCCGTCCGGGTGGAGACCTATGGCGTTGATTATGGCGAGCCCAAGACTACGCCCAAGGACGATTACGGCTCCGCGGTGGAAACGGAATAATCACATAAAAATGATCGCACGCTGCTTGATTTTTGAGCAGCGTGCGATTTTTTTGTGCGATATTGCCACTTGGAACTTAATCCTCAGTGCAGCGGAAGGGGGCAGTCAGCTTGTCCCAGAAACCGATCACCAGGCAGATGCCGCCGGCAAGGGTCAGGGAAGCGCCAACAATTTTCAGAACAAAACGAGCAACTTTCATGGGGAATCCTCCTTATCAGAATCGTTTGGTACGGAACCAGTATTCATAGGTTTCGGTATAGCCGAGTTGGCGATAGAGGGCACGGGCGCCGTGGTTATCGGAAAGCACCTGGAGATAGGCGGTGTTGCAGCCGTTTTCCTTGCCATACTGCATAATGGCGGCGCAGATATCCCTGCCCAAACCGCGGCGGCGGCAGCTGGAATCCACATAGATATCATAAAGTCCCACATGTCCGCGTTCCAGAACACCCAGTCCGCAGGCAACCATTTTCCCGTTTTCCACAATGGATGCGGCGGCAATGGGATAGTGGATGTTTTTCAGCATGGCGGAAGCAGCCGGACGCTGGGCGTCGGCGGTGCCGTTCATGGTGAGAAAGCCGTCCAGCCACTCGTCGGTCATATCGCCGCTGACCATGACCTGGGTGACAGGACTCTGGTCAAAGGATTTGAGATCGCAGACGAAAATGTTGCCATCCCGCTCGGTGGCATAGCCCATTTCATCCAGCACTGCATTGCAGGCTTTGCACTGCTCCGGGTCCATCCCCTCGTGCAGCTTGAAGATGGACATGGAAAGTCCGGACTGACGGTAGAGGGATTCTACATATTGCACTTTATCTCTGGCGGGAAGGGCTTCGGGGTACATGGCGTTGGCGCAGTTTACCCGATAGGTAAAGCCGCCGCCAAACCGAACGCTCCATCCGTCGTACATGACATTTTGCAGCGCAGGAAAGGCGTTGCACTGAAGCTCCTCGTAAAAGGAAATTTCCTGCTGATTCATTGGTATCACTCCGTTTCCTTGATGAGAGTATTATACTGCCCATAAAACCACATTGCAATTAGTTTTTCGAGGAGTTTTTCAGCAATGCTTCCAGCTGGGAAAATTGATCCACCACAGGAACACCGGCAGTGAGCAAATCCTCCCTGGACTGGTGCCCAATGGCGCAGAGAATGCAGGGAACCCCCATGGCTTTTGCGGTGTCATAGTCGTGGAGAGAGTCCCCAATGAGCACCATATCCTCCGGCTTGACCGACTGACCGGCAAGCCAGTCAAGACCACGCTGCACCTTGCCTGCTGCCAACCGATCCTCCGCACCCAGCACCTGAGAAAAGCAGTCGCGGATGCCAAAGCGCGCAAGGTCCGCTTCAATGCTGGCAAGATGGTTGGAGGAAAGAATCACCTGCTGAATGCCTGCGTCCCTGAGTCGGTACAAAAGTTCCTTTGCGCCGGGATGCAGTCCCTGAAAATGACGGGCATACCCCTCGGCAAATTCCACGGAAATCACGGACATGGGAACTTCGCTGAGGTCAAACAGGTGCTCATAAAAGCGGCTGATGGGGGTGTCGATGTACTGATAATACTGCTCCATGGTGATAGGCGGCATATTCCGCTTCAAAAGCATATCGTTGACTGCCAGCAGGGAAGCGTAGGCGTCGTCTGCCAGTGTGCCGTTCCAGTCCCATAGAATGGTGTGAAGCTGTGACATGGCTGCCCTCCCTTACATCTGCTCAGGCGGGAGCTGACTGGTCGGAAATTGTTGCCGAAGCTCCCGGATGCGTTCCAGTTTTTTCCGATACTGCCGATCCAATTCCTCATAGGCTCCGGCATAAACTGCGGCGAAATACGGCATTTTCCAAATCAAAAGGATACCGGCGGTCAGTGCGCACAGCAGCATCCAGGGGAGCAGACTCAAGCTCAGCAGAAACAGCTCCATCCGGTGGTTTTTGGTCATGGCAGCAGCAGTTCGGAGGCACTGCCAGGGCGTCAGCTCCGGATGATCCAGCAAAATAAACAGTGCGCCCCAGTAGCGGAGGGACACCACCAGCATAATGATGACGGTCAGTGTGAGAATGAGGACCAGAGCGGCGATCTGTTGCGTTTTAACGCTGAGATTGGCGGTGAATGTGCTCATGGGAACGGCAAGCAGAAAGCTGACCGGCAGCGAAACGGCGTAGCTCCATACAATCAGCAGCAGCGCGCGCAAAACATCCAGGGCAATTACCCGCAGGGGAATTTGAAAGCCCTCCAGCAGCGTAGGGATGGAAACCGGCTCTCCACGGTGGATGTTCAGGGCGACGCGACCGTATCCGGCAGACAAAAGCTGGGATATGACGCCAATCACCAGTGCAGCCAGGATGGTAAGCACCAGATTCCGGGCGCCTGCGGCAAGGGCATCGCTGATGTGGCTGCCGGTGGGCGCCAGATTGATCAAAAATTAGCTGAGGTATTGCAGACCATATAGCCCCAGCCGGCACAGCAAAAATACCAGTGTTGCCAGCTTGGCTGCCCTGCCTGCCTGATTGGCTGCTGTATGGGCGGTAAGTTTTATTTCACGGCGATTCAAATCATCAACTCCTGTTTCTTCTTATTGATTCTTGTAGAAGAACGTAACACAGCGGGGGAGAAATGTCAAGGTGGGGAAATTTAATTTCGGGAATCGGTTGCAATGGCGTCCGGTGCGTGGTATAATGCAGTAAATAAAAGTTACAGGATTGCCCTGCAAAATTACGTTATTGAATCAACAAAGGGGGACCTGCTTATGAACCTGGGAGAAAAGATCAAGGCGGCACGTCTGGAGCGGCACATGACTCAGAAGGATGTGGTGGGAGATTATATCACCCGCAACATGCTCTCCAAAATCGAAAACGGCAGCGCAACGCCTTCTGTGAAAACCCTGGAATATCTGGCGGGGGTACTGGGGCTGCCCGCAGGCTATTTTATGAATGACTCCAATGGAGATGAGCTAACGCCGGGCAGCGTTGCCAGTGCCAGAAGCCATTTCCGGAATGGAGAATACGAGGGCTGCGTCCGGGTGCTCGAGGGACTGGATATGGACGGCGGCTATAAGGATGAGGCAATGCTGCTGCTGGCGCGGGCGAAAATCGGCATGTCCAAAAAGGCAATGATCGACGGGCGCTACGAAGAAGCCATTCGGCTGGCAAAGGAAGCACTCCAGCACAATGAAGACACGGTGTATTACTCCGCCGCGTTCCGGACCGAGGCGCTATTGCTGGTTGCCCGGTGCACCATGGAGCTGCAGGGGGATTTCCAAAAGGCGCTGGATGATTATCAGGCAGCCTATCAGGATCAGGGCTTGGGCGAATTCTATCGGATTACCATGGCGGAATACTATATCGACCAGGGGGATCTGGACAACGCCAAGCGGGAAATGGACAGCATTGCCCGTTTGTCCGATGCAACCAAGCCCGCCTATCTCATGCTGCAGGGGCGAATGGAGCTCAAGGACAACCAGTATGAGCAGGCGGCAAAGCAGCTGGAAAAGGCAGAGCAGCTTGCCAGAACCACCGGAAGCAACTACTTCATGTCCGGACTGTATGCCATGCTGGAGCAGTGCTATCGTGAGATGGAGGACTTTAAAAAGGCATATCATTACGCCTCCATGCAGCTGCAAATCAAGGAATAACAATCAGAATAGCACAAGGGGACGGAATCATATGATTCCGTCCCTGTTTTTGTATATCAGTCATCCAGAATATAAACGGTGCAGTTTCTGCGGCCAAACTGAATGCAGGTGCTGTAATCGTCGAAATACAGGTCGATGATATGTCCCTTGATTGCGCCGCCGCAGTCTTCCGCAGTGGCAACGCCGTAAATCCATTTGCCGTCGTCGGATACGATGTACATCTTTGTGCCGTAGGGAATCACCGTGGGATCTACGGCAATGGCACCGTAACGGGCGGAGGTGCCGGTGGCTGTGATGCCGCCGCCGGTATAAGCGGTTGCTTCTACGGACATGGTGCTGGTATAGGTAAGCACCTCGCCGTCTTCCGTGGTGATGGTGCTGCCGCTGTAGGTCGGCTCAGGGGTGGATGACGGTTCGGGTTCCGGCGCGGGTTCAGGCTCAGGTTCGGGCTCTGGCTGAGGTTCTGGCGTCTTGGCAGGCTGCTCCGAAGCGGTGGTGGTGGCGGTGTTGCTGCCATTGTCAGTCGTTGCAGGCTTGGCGGATTGCGTGGGCTCCGGCTCGGCTTCCGCCGCATCGTCCTGGGCGGGCTGCTGCGCTTCGCCGGTGTCGCTTTCGGTCAGCGTTTGACGGGCACCAATGAGAACCACCTCGTCTACAGGAACCGATACCACCCGGGAGGAGATGACGTCGGAGGAAATCAGCTCGCCGTTCTGATAAATCAACTCAGTGGTAACCTCAAGGCTGCCCTCCACGCCCTGGGTCTGCACCTTGGTCTCTCCCACAGGAAGAGTAGGGTCCAGGTAGGAGATCGTCTCATAGGGGACGGACTCTGTGGTGGTTTCGGTGGAAGTGGTGTTGCTGCAAATCTCCAGGGTCATGCCGTCATAGGTGCTGTCCAGCGTAGAGGCAGGGGTTCCGTCTGCGGTGATGGTATCGCCGGATGTCAGAGTAATGGACAGATTGTCAAGCAGCTGACCGATGGTGCCGCCGTAGGTTACGATGCTGGTGGATGCTCCGGCATTGTTTACCGTGATATTCTGCCCACGGAAAATGGTAATGGTTTTCTGGGCGCTGCCGCCGGTGACGGAAACCTTGTCGCCCTCGTTCAGAGAAATTCCGGCTTCCTGCAGAACACGATCCGTTCCGGCGCTGCCGGTTGTGATTTGGGTCACCTGATCGCCGTCGGTAATGGTATAGGTGCAGCCGGACAGCTTTGTCAGTGCAAAATAGCCGCCCACCATAAGAACCAGAGCCAGGGACAGGACCAGCTGTACTGCCGTCTGCCGGATAGACCTGGGGTGTTTGCGGTGTGTCATAGGTATGTACCTCCAATAGATTGCAAACTGAATACAAAATTCGAGAAATAGAAACAAAATGTAACTATTTGAAACCTATTATAACAGAATTCTCTGAATTGTCAAGGCAAACCACAGGGGAAAACATTGGATACGGGTCAGAATATCCCTTGACGAAAGCGGGAAACATGATAAGATGAAGGTGGCAGCCATTCTGCCATACCATATAGAAAGGGGAAATTACAATGGAATTGAAGGGCTCTAAGACCGAAAGCAACCTGCTTGCCGCTTTTATGGGCGAGAGCGAGGCAAGAAACAAATACACCTATTTTGCCAGCACTGCCAAGAAGGAGGGCTATGAGCAGATTGCCGCCATCTTCCAGGAGACAGCGGACAACGAGAAGGAGCACGCCAAAATGTGGTTCAAGGAGCTGGGACTGCTGGGCAATACCCCAGAGAACCTCCTGTCGGCTGCGGAGGGCGAAAACTATGAGTGGACGGATATGTACGACCGCTTTGCCAAGGAAGCGGAGGAAGAGGGCTTCACGGCGCTGGCGGCAAAGTTCCGGATGGTAGCGGAGATTGAAAAGCACCATGAGGAGCGGTATCGCGCGCTGCTGCACAACATTGAAACGCAGCAGGTGTTTGAAAAGAGTACCGTTACCGTATGGGAATGCCGGAACTGCGGGCATATTGTGGTGGGCACCAAGGCGCCGGAGGTATGTCCCGTCTGCAACCATCCTCAGAGCTATTTCCAGGTACGGAAAGAGAATTATTGATCTCAAACCAAAAGCCCCGAAGCAGCAAAATCACTGCTTCGGGGCTTATCGTTATCTTTATACGTTGAACAGGAAGTTGACCACGTCGCCGTCCTGCATCACATACTCCTTGCCTTCGGAACGGACCAGGCCCTTGGCGCGGGCAGCAGCCAGGGTGCCGCATTCCTGAAGATCGCGGTAGGCAATGACCTCGGCACGGATGAAGCCGCGCTCAAAATCGGAGTGAATCTTACCGGCAGCCTGGGGGGCCTTGGTGCCCTTTTTGATGGTCCAGGCACGGCACTCATCGGGACCGGCAGTGAGGAAGGAGATCAGACCCAGCAGGGCGTAGGAGCATTTGATGAGCTTATCCAGACCGGATTCCTCGATGCCCAGCTCCTCCATAAACATCTGCTTTTCCTCGGGATCATCCAGCTCGGCAATATCCGCCTCCAGTTTGGCGCAGATGGGAAGCACCTGAGCACCCTCATTCCTGGCAAGCTCGGCTACCTGGTTGTAGAACTTGTTGTCCGTGGGATTGGCTACGCTGTTTTCGTCCAGATTGGCGGCATAGATGACATTTTTCAGGCTCAGAAGATCGGAGGTCTGGAGCACTGCCAGCTCGTCCTCGGAGCATTCATAGGTCCGTGCGGTTTTGCCCTCGTTGAGATGCTCCAGCAGACCCTCGAAAATCTCAGCCTCCTGAAAGTATTTTTTGTCGCCCTTGGCAGCCTTCTTTGCCTTGTCAATCCGGCGCTCTACCATCTCAATGTCTGCCATTACCAGCTCCAGATTGATGATGTCGATATCCCGGAGGGGATCGGTGCTGCCCTCCACATGGGTGATATTGCTGTCCTCAAAGCAGCGCACCACATGGACAATGGCGTCGGTGGAGCGGATGTTGCTGAGGAACTTGTTGCCCAGACCCTCGCCCTTGGACGCGCCCTTTACCAGACCTGCAATGTCCACGAATTCGATGACAGCGGGGGTGAACTTCTTGGGATTGTACATATCCCGCAGTCCCTCCAGCCGCTCATCGGGCACGGTGACCATACCCACGTTGGGGTCGATGGTGCAGAAGGGATAGTTGGCGGCTTCGGCGCCGGCATTGGTAATGGCGTTGAACAGGGTGCTTTTGCCCACATTGGGCAGACCCACGATACCTAATTTCATATATACTCATTCTCCTTCGATTTTTCCTTGATTTGCAA
>CAJKNS010000082.1 GCA_905201305.1 uncultured Eubacteriales bacterium | reverse complement strand
TGCCGCCGCAGACAACGATCTCAGCGTCGCCGGAAGCGATGGCACGACCAGCCTCGATGACGGACTTCATGCCGGAGCCGCAGACCATGTTGACGGAGTAAGCGGGAACGGAAACGGGCAGACCAGCCTTGATGCCAACCTGGCGAGCAACGTTCTGACCCAGACCGGCGCTGATGCAGCAGCCGAACATGAGCTCATCCACCTGCTCGGGCTTTACGCCGGCACGGTTCAGAGCCTCCTTGACGACGATAGCGCCCAGGTCAGCTGCGGGGGTGTTCTTCAGGCTGCCGCCAAAGGAACCAACAGCGGTACGGCAGCAGTTTACAACATACAAATCTTTCATTGGAAACGACCTCCATATTCATTCGCCCTTACAGGGCAATATAATAGGTTTACCGTGTATTATTATACGGCACATTCTCCAATCCGTCAACTGTTCTTCCTGGGCGCATTACAATTTTTCCGTGCATTTTATGTTATGTAAACACGCCTGCTTTCTCCGCCTATTTCCCGGTCATTTCCCGCCGTTTTCCCTGTAAATACAAGGATTTTTCCTATGCTCCGGCGGCTTGTAGTTTTATATTGTTTGTGGTATAATATCTTACTGATTTTATGTACAAAATCCCATTTGGGAGGTGAATATCCATGGATTTCAAGCTGGTTTCCGACTATCAGCCCTCCGGCGATCAGCCCGAGGCGATTGAAAAGCTGACCCAGGGTCTGAAAAACGGCATCGATGAACAGGTGCTGCTGGGCGTCACCGGCTCCGGCAAAACCTTTACCATGGCAAACATCATTGCGAAGATGAACCGTCCTACGCTGGTGCTTGCCCACAATAAAACCCTGGCAGCGCAGCTGTGCTCCGAGTTTAAGGAGTTCTTCCCGGAAAACGCCGTGGAGTATTTTGTATCCTATTACGACTATTATCAGCCCGAGGCATATATTGCCCATACGGACACCTATATTGAAAAGGATTCCGCCACCAACGACGAGATTGACCGGCTCCGGAACTCCGCCACCGCCTCCCTGCTGGAGCGCCGGGATGTGATTGTAGTGTCCTCCGTCAGCTGCATCTATGGTCTGGGTGATCCTGAGGACTATAAGGCGCTGGTGGTTTCCGTCCGGCAGGGTCAGACCTGGGAACGGGACAGTCTGCTCCGAAGTCTCACCGATATCCGCTATGAGCGCAACGACATCAACTTCATTCGCAACACCTTCCGGGTGCGGGGCGACACCGTAGAGGTATTCCCTGCCGGCTGGACCAATCGGGGCATCCGCATTGAGTTTTTCGGGGATGAGGTAGACCGGATCAGCGAATTCAACGTAGTCACCGGCGCCGCAGAGCGTGTGGTCACCCACTGCGCCATCTACCCCGCCAGCCACTATGTTACCACCAAGGAGAAAATGGAGCGCGCCACCCGGGAAATCGCCTGCGAAATGATGGATCGGGAAAAATGGTTCAAGGAAAACGGCAAGCTGCTGGAAGCCCAGCGGATTCATCAGCGCACCATGTACGATATTGAAATGATGGACGAGCTGGGCTTCTGCTCCGGCATTGAGAACTATTCCCGGATCATCAGCGGCAGACCGGCAGGTTCTCCGCCCATGACTCTGATGGACTATTTCCCTGAGGATTTTCTGATGTTCATCGATGAGAGCCACGTCACCCTGCCTCAGGTTCGCGCCATGTACAACGGTGACCGGGCAAGAAAGCAGGCGCTGGTGGACTATGGTTTCCGGCTTCCCTCCGCCTATGATAACCGTCCCCTGAAATTTGACGAGTTTCAGTCCAAGATCAACCAGGTCATCTATGTCTCCGCAACGCCGGCAGAATATGAGCTCAGCCGAGCCGGGCAGGTTGCCGAGCAGCTGCTCCGTCCCACCGGTCTGCTGGATCCGCCGGTGGAGGTTCGCCCGGTGGAGGGTCAGGTGGACGATCTCATCAGCGAAATCAACACCATGACCCAGCACGGCTACCGTACCCTGGTCACAACGCTGACCAAGAAAATGGCGGAGGATCTCACCGATTATCTCACCAAATCCGGCGTTAAGGTCCGGTATATGCATTCCGATGTAGACACCATGGAGCGGCAGGAGATCATTCGGGACCTGCGCATGCAGAAGTTCGACGTGCTGGTTGGCATCAACCTGCTCCGTGAAGGTCTGGACCTGCCGGAGGTTGCCCTGGTCGCCATTCTGGATGCGGACAAGGAGGGCTTCCTCCGTTCTCCCACCAGCCTGATTCAGACCATTGGGCGGGCTGCCCGAAACGCCGACGGCAGAGTCATCATGTATGCCGACCACATTACCCCCGCCATGGACTACGCCATTACAGAAACCCAGCGCCGCCGGGAGCTTCAGCAGGCATACAACAAAGCCCATGGCATTGTCCCCAAGACCATTATCAAATCCGTCCGGGAGCTGATCGAAATTTCAAGAACGGTGGATGTGCAAAAGGACGGCAGGAAGCTCACCAAAAACGAGCGAGAAGCCGAAATTGCCCGTCTGGAAAAGGAAATGAAGCAGGCTGCCAAGATGATGGAATTCGAATATGCCGCCGTGCTTCGTGATCAGATCATCAAGCTTCGAGGCAACTAGAAGGGAAGGTATCAACCTATGGACAATCAAACCAACACCCCGGAGCGTACTCCGGAAAAAACACCCCGGCAGCTTGCCGAGGAGCAGCGGGCGGAACGGCTGAAATACATGAAAATTCAGCGCAATATCCGCATGGGCGCCATCGCCCTTGCCATTGTTCTCGCCATCGTCTCCCTGTGCGTCAGCTGCAGCACAAAGAAAGCCGTTGCCGATTTGGCAGAGAAAATCGCCGCCAAGAAAGCCGCACAGGAGGCGCTTGCCGCAGAGGCTTCCGCCGCGCCAAGTGCAGCGCCCACCGTCACCCCCTCCGCACAGCCGGAGGACAGTGTTTCCCTGACCCTGAGCTTTGCCGGCGACGTTACCCTTGCCTCTTACGAAGGCGCCGCCTATGAAGGCAGCTTTGAGGCATACTACGACAGCTACGGAGACAGCTATTTTTTTCAGAACGTCAGATCGATCTTTGAGGGGGACGATCTGACCGTCGTAAATCTTGAAGGCACCTTCACCACCTCCACCAATCGGGTGAATAAGCAGTGGACCTTCAAGTCTGACCCCTCCTATGTGAGCATTCTCACCAAGGCAGGCATCGACTGCGTCAACGTTGCCAACAACCACACCAAGGACTACGGCGACGAGAGCTATGTGGACACCCTTGCCACGCTGGATAATGCCGGAATCCATCGGTTTGGCAACGACTACACCACCATTGTAGAGGTCAAGGGCGTAAAAATCGGCTTTTCCGGCATCTACGAATGCGAGGAAGGCATTGGCTGTAAGGACCAGGCGGTGGAAAACGTCCGGAAGCTCAAAGAGGACGGCGCACAGATTATCATCTGTGAGTTCCACTGGGGCGACGAAAATTCCTACACGCCCAATGAGGTACATACCGTGCTGGCAGAAGCCGTAATTGATGAAGGCGCCGATCTGGTGGTGGCGCACCATCCCCATGTGCTCCAGGGTATTTCTACCTACAAGGGAAAATATATCTGCTATAGTCTGGGCAACTTCTGCTTCGGCGGCAACTCCGTCTGCCGGGATAAGGACACCATGATTTTTCAGCAGACCTTCACCCTGGTGAATGGCGAGGTGCAGGATGACGTAGACTATAACATTATCCCCTGCTCCATCTCCACAGAAACCACCGCCAACACCTACTGTCCCACACCCGCCACCGGCGAAGAGGCGCAGCGGATTCTTACCAAAATCTATGACATGAGCGCTCAGCTGGAGGACGGCATTTCTCCCAAGGAGGACGGCGATACCGGCTCTTCTCTGGAGGAATCCTCCGTATCCTCCCCGGCAGCATAAACACAGAAGCAGGCATCCTGCCTGTATAGGAGCTGAATCACATTGCAGGATCAGATTATCATAAAAGGCGCACGCGAAAACAATCTGAAAAACGTAAACCTCACCATTCCCCGGGACAAGCTGGTGGTATTCACCGGTCTGTCCGGCTCCGGAAAATCCTCCCTTGCCTTTGACACCATTTATGCAGAAGGACAGCGGCGGTATGTGGAGTCCCTTTCCTCCTATGCCCGTCAGTTTTTGGGGCAGATGGATAAGCCGGATGTGGATTCCATCGACGGACTTTCTCCCGCCATTTCCATCGACCAGAAAACCACCTCCCGAAATCCCCGTTCCACCGTGGGTACCGTCACGGAAATTTATGACTATCTTCGACTTCTCTGGGCGCGGGTTGGCACACCTCACTGCCCCAAATGCGGCAAGGAGATTCGCCGCCAAAGCGTAGACCAGATTGTAGATCAGGTGATGACCCTGGAGGAGGGCACCCGATTTCAGATTCTGGCGCCGGTCATTCGTGGCAAAAAGGGCGAGCATCAGAAGGTGTTCGCCGATGCCAAGAAAAGCGGCTATGTCCGGGTGCGGGTAGACGGCAATCCCTATGACCTCAGCGATGAAATCACCCTCAGCAAGAGCAAAAAGCACAACATCGAAATTGTGGTGGACCGACTGGTGATGAAGGAGGACATTGTCCGCCGTCTCACCGACTCCATCGAAACGGCGCTGCATCTGTCCGATGGGCAGGTAATGATTCATCTGGTGAAAACCGACGAAATTCTCTCCTTCTCCCAGAACTATGCCTGCGAGGACTGCGGCATCAGTCTTCCGGCGCTGGAGCCCCGGATGTTTTCCTTCAACAATCCCTATGGCGCCTGCCCCGGCTGCTCCGGTCTGGGCTATCAGCTGAAGGTGGACCCGGATCTTATTATGCCCAACCGCAGTCTCAGCATCATGGAGGGCGGCATTATCGCCAGCGGCTGGGGCAATGCCAAGAACGACACCATCAGCCGGATGTACTATGAAGCCCTGGGACGCAAATACCGCTTTACCCTGGACACCCCCCTGGACAAGCTCTCCGACGCTGCCATTGACGCCCTGCTCTACGGCACCAAGGGTGAAAAACTCAAGCTCCAATATGACCGGGGCAATGGCCGCGGCACCCTGGAGCAGGCATTTGAGGGCATCATCAACAACCTCTCCCGCCGGTATAAGGAAACCCAGTCCGATTCCATGCGCCGGGAGCTGGAGGAATGCATGAGCTATCATCCCTGCCCGGACTGCCACGGAGATCGTTTAAGTCCCATTGTATTGGCAGTTACCGTTGGCGGGCTGAACATCATGGAGTTCTGCAAGCTGTCCGTATCCCAGGAACTGGATTTTATCGACCGTCTTGAGCTCACCGGCTCCCAGCAGATGATTGCTGATCAGATTCTGCGAGAAATCCGTTCCCGGCTGAACTTTCTGCGCAGCGTCGGTCTGGAATACCTGACCCTCAGCCGCGCAGCCGGTACGCTATCCGGCGGCGAAAGCCAGCGCATTCGGCTTGCCACGCAGATCGGTTCCTCTCTGATGGGGGTACTCTATATTCTGGACGAGCCCTCCATTGGTCTGCACCAGCGGGACAACGACAAGCTGCTCCATACTCTGCGCCAGATGGTGAATCTGGGCAATACGCTGATTGTGGTGGAGCACGATGAGGACACCATGCGCGCCGCAGATTATATTGTTGACGTTGGTCCCGGCGCAGGAATCCATGGCGGAGAAATCGTTGCTGCGGGCACCTTGCAGGATATCATTGACTGCCCCCGCTCCATTACCGGGCAGTACCTTTCCGGCGTCAAAAAGATCCCGGTTCCCAAGAAGCGTCGTCCCGGTGACGGAAGAGAGCTGAAATTCTTCGGCTGTGCGGAAAACAATCTGAAAGAAATCGACGTTTCCATTCCCCTGGGGACCCTTACCGTGGTCACCGGTGTTTCCGGCTCCGGCAAGTCCTCGCTGGTCAATGAGATCATCTATAAAAAACTGGCGGCAGAGCTGAACCGTTCCCGGACCAAATGCGGCAAGCTGCGCGGATGCGAGGGCGTGGAGCAGCTGGACAAGGTGATCTGCATCGACCAGAGCCCCATTGGACGAACCCCCCGTTCCAATCCTGCCACCTATACCGGATTGTTCGGCGACATACGGGATCTGTTTGCCTCCACCGCCGAAGCCAAGGCAAAGGGCTACGGTCCCGGACGCTTCTCCTTTAACGTCAAGGGCGGGCGCTGTGAAGCATGCTGCGGCGACGGTCTGGTGAAAATCGAGATGCATTTTCTGCCGGATATCTATGTGCCCTGCGATGTGTGTAAGGGCAAGCGGTATAACCGGGAAACGCTGGACGTCACCTACAAGGGCAAAAACATCTCCGACGTTCTGGAAATGACCGCCGATGAGGCAGTGGAATTCTTCGAAAATCTCCCCCGGATTCGCCGGAAGGTAGAAGCTCTGTGCCAGGTAGGTCTGGGCTATATCAAGCTGGGGCAATCCTCCACCACGCTGTCCGGCGGCGAAGCGCAGCGGGTAAAGCTTGCCACGGAGCTCAGCCGGGTTGCCACCGGAAACACCTTCTATATTCTCGATGAGCCGACCACCGGACTTCACGTAGCCGACGTTCATCGGCTGGTGGAGGTACTCCAGGCGCTGGTAGATCAGGGCAACACCGTGCTGATCATTGAGCACAATCTGGACGTTATCAAGGTTGCCGATCATCTGATCGACCTGGGTCCCGAAGGCGGAACCGGCGGCGGCACCATCGTATGCACCGGCACCCCCGAGGAGGTTGCCGCCTGCGAAAAGAGCTATACCGGACAATATCTTCGCCCCATGCTGGAACGAGATCAGGATTGATACAGAAAAGCACGACAGACTTCCTTGTTCTGTCGTGCTTTTTTGAAGGCACCACCGCACAATTGCGTCTGCGGGCTTTGACGGTCCTTTTACGCCACAAATCCGCGGCTAAAATCTTGAAATACACAAAGTATTCCTGCGCTTTCACAGCAAATTTGTGACGCAAAATTCCTCGCCAAATCTCCTTGCCGAATTATGCAGTATTGCCTGAAATATTTATGCAGTGCTGCCTCAACCAATGTCAACGGCATAGATGCCGTCTGCGGTTTCCCGGATAGCTGCACCAAAGAACGTCTCCATGGCATCCACCAGATAGCCAATATCCGCAGCCCCCGCCGTCTCGTTGGCCGAATGCATTGCCAGCTGTGCCAGACCGATATCCACGGTCCGCACGCTTACCTGGGTCACGGACAGTGCGCCAAGGGTGCTGCCGCCTGCCACATCGGAGTGATTGAAATAGCTTTGTACCGGCACATTCTTCCGCCGGAGCATTTCCAGCAGCAGTCCTGCCGATGCACCGGTGGTGGCATAGCCGGTGCCGTATTTCACCACAACGCCCTCACCCAGCTTGGGACGATTGGTCAGCGCCGCCTTTTCCGGATGGTTTGGATGGACGCCGTGGGCATTGTCCGCCGAAACCATCATGCTGCCTGCCAGCAGCCGGAGATAATCCTTCTCCCCCAATCCCTGCTCCAGACAAATCCGGCGCAGTACATCGGGCAGCAGCGTGGACATGGCGCCCTGAGCGGTAGAGCTGCCGATTTCCTCGTTATCAAATAGGCAGAGCACCGGTGTCTCCAGCGGCGTCTCCTGCCGCAGGAAGCCCTCCAGCAGCCCATAGACGCACTGGAGATCATCCAGCCGCGGGCAGAGAATCAGCTCGCCCGGTCCCAGCCGCGTTCCCGTTTCCCGGTTGTAGACAAACAGGTCCTGGGCAAGAATCTGTTTCCGATCCACCCCCAGCGCCTGCGCCACCAGGTCCAGAATATCCACATTTCCCTTGCTGAGCAGGGGCATCAAATCTGTCTGTGCGCTCAGCTTCTTTCCTTCGTTGACGCTCCGGTCCATGTGGGGAGCAAGACTGGGAATCACCATCAAATCCCGGTTCAGGTTTACCAGCCGGGACTCCACCCCCTGCTGGGTGGAAACCATCACCCGTCCTGCCACGGAAAGCGGGCGATCCAGCCAGGTGGAGAAAATCATGCCGCCGTATTTATTGGCGTCCAGCTTGCTGTAGCCCTCTGCCTGCACCGTGGCATTGTCCTTCAGCCGGAAGCAGGGGGAATCCGTATGGGCTGCGGCAATCATAAAGCAGCCCAGCGTCTTCGGCATCCGAAACGCAATGAGACTGGACTGATTTCGGATGACATAATACCCTTTTCCAGCCTCCAGCTTCCATGCGTCTCCTTCATTCAGCCGGCAAAAGCCCGCCTGCTCCAGCTTTTCCGCCGCAGAATGAACGGCATGAAAGCAGGTAGGACTTCCGGCAATAAAATCAAATAATCCCTGATTCAAATCTTTCATTGAATTTCCCTCACTTATGGATAGTAATTGATAAAGCTGCGGGGCTCCACCATGTCATAGTCCAGGTCAAACAGACGATTCAGCACCGTGCGCAGAGTGTTGATGCCGCTGAGCCCGGAAATGTCCAGGGTCTCGCCCCCCAGATAGACGCAGTTTAGAATATTCTGCTGGTGGATGGTTTCCGTTTCCGGATCATAGGAATCTCCATACAAATCCGTCAAATGGTAGCCCAGCCGCACGCCATGATCCGATTGAAGGATAATCACCGCCGAGGGATCGTGCTGCAGAATACGATCCACCGCGCCGAGTATCCTGCCGTTGATATATTGCAGCTGTCCCAGATAGTATTGGGGATTCCGCCAGTTGAGGAAGTCCTCCTCCGGCACCTGTCCGCCGTCCCTGTCATAGATAAATCCCGCATGGGGGCACTGAATATAGCCCAAAGTCAGAGTCGGTCCGTCCGCAGTCTCCTGCCAGGCATTGTCCAGCGTATTGAGCGCATCGTCCAGGAGCTTTTTATACTGATAGGCTGCCCGCAGCTGGGGCATCTGCTGCTCCATCACGCCGGACAGGGGCGTAAAGGGCAAAAGGCTGTTCTGATAGAGATACTGGCAGATAGAGCTCTCGGTCTGTCCCTTCGTCAGGACCCTTGCCCCGTCGGTATCCAGAAAATCATTGTGGGACACCAGATTGACCTGATAGCCCAGCTCCTGAAACACCCGATAGAGATAGGGCGCTTCTCCGTCGCCACTGACAAAGGGGCTGGCATCATAGCTCAGGGCGTACAGATTCGGCACCAGGACCGTGGTAGAGCAAGACTCCGTATTATAGCTGTCATCGGAGCAAGAAAAGCCCCGCTGCTCCAGCGCCTCATAAAAGGGGCTGTTGTTAAAATTGTAGAAATACGTCAGCCCTTCCGGTCCGCTGTACTCGTCATAGAGAAACAGGTAGACGTTGGGTTGCTCGACCTCCGGCGCCCGTTGTGCCTGCACTGGTTCCGGCTCCGGCGGCCTTTTTT